>JBAZKX010000167.1:0-5691 GCA_041650575.1 Desulfobaccales bacterium | reverse complement strand
AGATAGATCATGGACGCCTCAAGCAATTGATACCCGCTCATCATGGGATTCGGGGTCTCGAAGAGCTTGATCAGGGGGCCGGTTTCTATCAGCCGTTTATTTTTCTTGGTTCCCGAGTAGAAGGTCAGGGGCACCCCGGCGATGTTCCGGGCTTTGGCATTGACACAAGCATAGACCCAGACGTGCTGCTTGTATGGGAAGGAGACACCGCTTAAGAGGTGGGACCAGCCAGTAAAGGGGGTGGTGAAGAATATCTGCTCGATCTGGGAGAAATTGGGAGAAATGGGGGTAGAGGCATCGGCTTGGCGGACGATTAAGTCACTTCCACCTCCACCTCTACCCCCGAGGCCGCTTAATCTTTGCGCATAAGAGATCCCTCTTCGAATGAGTCCCACAGCACCATCCTCGGCGCGGCATTTAATTTGATCATATTGTTGCGAGATTTTATGATTTTGGGTAGGCCGATATAGGGGAGTATTTTGGTAGTCTTGGGGAAAAGAGCGAAAAAAAGACCGGAGCCCCCGCAGGGACCCCGGTTGACGTAATCGGTGATCATCTCAGGGTTGTCGATTTGCCGGTAATATGCTATCTGGCCTAACGTTCATAGATTTGAGCCTTTTTGCCCTGGCGGAGAAGCTGAGGAAACCTTGAATAGCCATGCCGCTTGGCTGGCTTGAACCGGATGGATTGTTCCCTCCTCCAGCCACCAGACCCGGATCTCCGGCACCGGGGAAGGGTCGGCATGGTCCGAAGTGGCGAACACCAGGATGGTGTCGAAGTCCTGGCGCACGGCCAACAGGAAGTCAATCAGTTGGACTCTGTTCACGGGGTCGAGGATGTCCGCCTCGTCGATCATCAGGAGGCGGGCGCCGGCCAGGGTGGCCAGCACGTATTGAAAGCAAATCCCTGCCCGGTATCTGGCGGACTTACTCAGGCAGGCGTAGGGTGAACTGCGGTAGACCTCCAGGTCCTGGGTGAGCACCAGGGGACAATCTTCATACTCGGGGAACAGGTAGCTTGAGGCCAGGTAGAGCCGCTTGTTGAATGGCTCCAGGGCCTCTGCAATGAGTTGGGAGGGGATGCCGTCCGGGGCCAGGGCCTTGGCCAAGGCGTCGTAGAGGACGATCTCTTTTTCGGCCTGAGCGACCTTGGCCAGGGCCGCTTCGGCCGCGTCCTTCTTGCGCCAGAAGTCCCGGACTGCGTCGAGCATCTCATAGCCCGTTCTCATGCGCTGGTCCAGGGCGGTGATCTGTTCGTCAATCGAAGTCGAGTCCTGGGCCTGCCCCTGAGCCTCTTTGAGCTTGACGATCTTGTCGGCCAGGGCCTGGCGCTGCTTGCAGTAGTCGTCATAGGTAGCCCGAGCATGTTTGGCGGCCGCAAGGTCAGCTTCTATAAGGGCGACTTCCTTTTCCTGCTCCTGGAGGTCGGCTATGGTCTTCTTGAGAACTTCCGGATCCACGTCCTGCGGTTTGGTGCCCTTGACGGCAACCTTCCGGGAGCTGGGGCATTCGACGCTGTAGACCGGGCAAATATCCGGGAAACCCTTGGGGTCCGAACCCGCGGTCATGGCGGCCACTTTCTTCTGCAAGCGTTCCAGGATGCCCCGATTGATTTCCAGGGCCTTGACGAAATCCTCCACCGGCCGGTCGGGGTCCGGCGGGTCAACCGGATTGCTGACCATTTCGGCCAACTCCTGCTCCAACTCGGGGAGCTTGTCGGCCTGGGCTTCCACCTTGCCGCGCTTCTGTTGCAGCTTATCCCGTTCGATCCGGAGCGCCGACAGCCCGGCTTCCACGTCCGCCGTCTGGATATCAGGAAGGATACGGAGCACCCCGCCGATGGTGGCTTTGGTTTCCGGTTCCTGGACTTGGGCATCATCCCGGGTGCGCTTGGCGAGGCGGCGCTTGACGATCGCTTCGGTTTCGGCAGTAGCGAAGCCTTTCTGCTCGGCTATGTTCGCCAGATTGAGAATGTCGGAATCCATTTGCGGAGTCAGGGCACCGGTTAGGCCTTTCAGTTCGACAATCAGCCGGGCTCGGATTTCATCCCTTTTGGGATTTAGCCCCGGAATCAGCCGAAAAAGGACCTCCCGCCGGGCCTTATCCTCCATGGACAGGAACGTCAGGGGGTCCGAGAGGATCGCCGCCATGACCTGATCGTCCGGGGCCGGGCCGGTGATGCTGGCCGGGGTCTTGGGGGTTTTCTTGCGATGGATCTCTTGACCGTCCGCCAGGGTGAGCGTGACCTCTGCTGCCTTGGCGCCTTCCCGGATCAGGTAAGCTTGGTCCTGGTGGGTCTTGAGGCCCCGGGCCTGGCCGGTGAGGCACCATTGGATAGCATCCCTGATGCTGGATTTCCCGGCCTCGTTGGCTCCGGCGATGATGTTAATCGGGGCCTGGAAGTCAAGGGTCACATGCTCCAGGGCCAGAAAGTTTTTGATGTCGATGGATGTGATTTTCAAGGTGTCCTCCTTTCAAAAAATTAGGGAGCCAGGAATCCTGACCCCCTTGTTACCAGGGCAAGCCGCGCCGCCGCTTTGCAAGACGACACAGCACCTAGCCCCTGCCCCGCATAACGTCACAGCACCACACCAAGCCTATGCGGTACTCAACTTTGCCTATGCGGTACACGGCCTTGCCGATGCCGGACTTGACGAAACATAACCTTGCCGCCGCTTCACACGGCCTTACTATGCTTAACGCTACAGTGCCGATGCCGAGCTTAACTCCACGGGGCAGTGCCACTGCCATACTTCGCGAAACCCGGCTCCACCGGGGCTGAACATCGCTCCACCACACAAATCCGCCGCGCTGCATCACTGCCTTGCCGCCGCTCAACAGAACCAGGCGCGACTCAGCCGCCGCTGAACGGAGCTTCACGTTGCTTTGCCACGCCCGGGCTCAACAAGGCTGAACAGTGCCGACGCACCACGTAACTGTGCTTTACATTACCAAGGCTACACTTGGCTTCGCTTCACTAAGCCGTTGCATCTTGAAACTCGAAGCGGCCCCACGAGCCGTTACGCCATTGCCCAAGACCCTTCAGAGCCCCGTAGTCAAGCAGGGATTCGATGACCTCCTGGTCGATTTCCTGCCCCTTATGAGGAAGCACCTTGATGGTGATCTCGAAGGATAGGCCCGCGTTCACAACATCAGACTTTGCTAGGCTCACACGGGGCCCCTGGGCAGTCATGCCGCGCAGAGGACGCTCCAACACTCCGTCAGGCTTTTCCTGTAGTCTGATTTTCCGAGGAAACACGAACACGAAGTTGTCGATTTTGGTCTTGAGATTTTTCAACTTCAGGGACTCTTTCAAGACGTTGCCGGCCTCTTTCAGGAACCCTTTGATGTGGTAATCGTAAAGGAAAATTCCTTCCTCATCGGTGAAAAAGCCCGTGTACCCGGACTCCTCACCTTCGGGGACGTTGGAAATTTCGTCTTCTCCGGTGCGCTCATTTGCGATGTACCGGGTAAAGATTTCTTTACTCTTGGCCACCGTGCCCAGCATGGGCTCAGTCAAAGTCAACTTGTACTTCTGTTCGAGTTCAAACATAAATCCTCCTTGGTTAGATTGAAGAAAAATGCCCCGTTCTGGCCGGGGCCACACCCCTGGTGCCGGGATTACAGCCGATAACGATATGGAAAGTTGCCCGAGGCTGCTTAACCTTTGGGGTGAATTGAGAAGGCATCCCTGCGTAACCCCTCAGCGAGCGGGGTTGGGGACATCGGGCGTTGTGGGAGAAAGAGGTTTATTTGACTTTTGAGAATCCAACCTTCTCAGTCGGTTTGCAGGGAGCCCCGGCCAGGATTTGTCGCCGTTGCTGGCAATATTCAATATTGCAGCCCCGATGATAATTTTTGGTTGAACTCATTTGAAGGTTTTGGGGGTCATCGTATTTCTTGCAAATATTGCATTTGCGCCAGGTAGCGTGGCCACAGGCTTTTAACGCCCTCATTCGCTGATGTAACAATTTGTGGTAGTTGCGGTCTTGGCAAATCACCAAATTAGAGGGAAGGTTGTTGGCCCGGTTTTCATCAACATGGTGGGGAATGGCCTCCAGAGGTAAGGGCTTGCCCAAAACATCTTCAGCCACAAGGATGTGCTCACGAACATAACCCTGGGAATCAGCCCTGGAATGGCCCGGCATTAAAATTAAAACGTAGCCGTCTTTTTTGCGTTTTACCCCGCCATTCCATTTCGGATTATTGCCCCCTGTGGAGCTGTGTCCTTGAATGAATCTGACCGGTTTGCCCTTGATTCGACCATATTTCTTATTGTTTTTCTTGGGGATAGTGGTTAGCCTCCCACATCCGCATTGACATAAGCCCTCGGGTATTGTATCCATTGCCTTCCTCTCAGGTAGCTTTATGAAATCCCACTTTCTCAACAGTTTTGGAGGGATATTGCCCTAAGATGCCATCTAAAAGCTCTTTCCTTTTGAGCTTTTTCAAGCCTCTGTCTAAGGAGGTTTTAGTTAAACTCAGCATCGGCCAAACTTGGCTAGGTTCTAACCCTTGAGCCAAGAGATCATTCACTACCTGTTCGGGATCAAGCTCATAAGACACACTGGAAGAGGGGCCATAGATGACGTTACCTACGGGGACTGGTCCATACTCCATCACCCATGCCTTGAGATGGTTTTTAATTACCTTCCCCATTTCTTCGATCGCCAGAAGAAGCGTTGCCGCCTTCACCGCGTCCCCGTGGTTTACTGGGTAGAGGATGTTGGCTGGCACGAGGGCCTGGGCCATAACCGGACAATGGGCAGTCACCCCGCACCAGCCGCAAAACGACCCGGGGGTCGGGTCAAAATGCTTTTCGGCTTCGATGACGGCGATCTTGGCTTCCAACTCCTGGGGCACGGTATCCAGGTCCTCCGGGAGCAGCAAAAGTTCCCGTTCGGCGCCGTACCTGAGGAAATGGAGGCGTAGCAGAATCTCCTGGGCGGCCGGGAAGAGAGCTTGCCGTGTCCCCCACCCGTAAATACGGAGTTGCAGGTTCTTCTCCACTGTCTCCGGGATCACCCGGTTAGTTTTCCAATCCTGAATCACGGCCAGGGAACCTTGACGGTAGGCGAGGTCCACCACCATGCGGAAATATGCGTCCGGTCCAAAGAACCCGGTTGGCTGCCAAGCCCGGTCAAACGCCAGCTTCTTTTCTACCCCAGGGGCTTCCATGCCCGGGGGCAAGACGAAGTTATTCCAAAATCTGGCCCAGATTTCGTGCACGTCATTGGGCACATCCAGGAAGTCGACTTTTCCGGCCCACTCCCAGTCAGTCTGTAGGCCGTTGAGGATAAGCCGGTTAAGGTAATCCGCTACCACCTTGTGCACTGTGCTTCCGGTGACCAGGGCTTCGGATTCGCCCCGGGGGATTTTCTCCAGGCGCACCAGCTTGTAGGCCCAGGGGCAGCTATCGAAAAGCTCCAGGGCGGAAAAGGAATATCCCGGGGGCTTTTTAGGGTTTGCCATAATGCCTCCTTGGAAAAGATAAGGGGGCCCAGAGGCCCCCTTTACCCTTTGTTGATTTGGTAGTCCTGGTGGGGATCGAACCCACGACCTGACCCTTATAAGGGGTCTGCTCTGACCAAACTGAGCTACAGGACCTGATTAAAACAGCGACTTCCGGGCACCATGCCCCCCGTTGCCCTTGGGAGCCGGGGGAGGGGTCACGGCCGCCTGCGGGGGTTCT
>JBAZKX010000166.1:0-5696 GCA_041650575.1 Desulfobaccales bacterium | reverse complement strand
CGTAGCCGTCAGACCAGGCCCGGTTACCGCGCTCACGCTGAGTAATGCCGGCTCGGGCTATACTTCCGCTCCTACTGTTTACATTTATGGCGGCGGGGGCACCGGCGCGACTGCTACCGTATCATTAACCGCTCAACCCGTTGCCAGCTTCAAGGTGACCAACGGCGGCACCGGTTATACTACTGCTCCGACGGTCAACATCGTGGGGGGCGGGGGTACCGGCGCCACGGCCACTGCGACCATTAACGCCAGCGGTAATGTTATCGCTATTAACCCGACGAACTTTGGCGCAGGTTATACCACTGCCCCCATGGTCACCCTCACGGGTGGCGGCGGCAGCGGCGCCACTGCGGCAGCCGCCTTGACCCCCGGCCCCATTGCCGCCATCACGTTGACGAACGGCGGCACGGGTTATACTCGTTTGCCGAAGGTCATCATCGGTAGCGCCAAGGAAGTCAAAATGATTCCCGCGGTCGCCACCCCGGGCTTCCCGGCCACCTGGCCGGTAGATGGCCGGGACGGCGGGGTGCCGGATCCGACCACGGTGGGGCCGAACATCATCATGATCGGCAGCGAAGGCGGCTTCATGCCGGAGCCGGCGGTGATCCCCGCCCAGCCGGTCAACTATGAGTACAACCGCAGAAACATCGTGGTCCTGAACGTGGCCGAAAAAGCTCTCTTTATGGGACCGGCGGAGCGGGCGGACTTAATCGTTGACTTCTCCGCCTTTGCCGGTCAAACTCTCATTCTCTATAACGACGCGCCCGCGCCGGTGCCGGCGTTTGACCCCCGCGTCGATTACTACACGGGCAACCCGGATCAAACCGTCGCTGGCGGTGCGGCGACGACCCTGCCCGGCTATGGGCCCAACACCCGGACCATCATGCAATTCCGGGTAGCGAATAAACCTCCGGCCCCCACCTACAATCTGGCCGCGTTGCAGAATGCGACCACAGGATTGCCGGCAGCCTTCGCCGCGTCCCAGCCGCCGCCCATCATACCGCAGCCGGTTTATGGTCCTGCTTACGGGCAGACTTTTCCTGCCACTTATGCGAGAATCCAAAGCACCTCTTTGACCTACACCGATTTCGGTAACACCGTAGCGACGGAGCACCCAATACTGCCGAAGGCCCTGCATGAGTTGTTTGATGATTTTGGGCGGATGAATTCCATCCTGGCCCTCGAACTCCCGTTTACCAATATGCTGACCCAGACGACGCTGCCCTTCAAATACATTGATCCGCCCACGGAAGGCGGCGACCCGGTGCAATTTCCGGGGGCGCAACCGATCAACAACGGCGACACGCAGATCTGGAAAATCACGCATAACGGCGTGGACACCCATTCCGTCCACTTCCACCTGGTCAATGTACAGGTAATCAACCGGGTGGGCTGGGATGGCGCCATCACCCCGCCCGACCCCAATGAGCAGGGCTGGAAGGAAACCGTCCGGATGAACCCGCTGGAAGATGTTATTGTAGCCGCGAAGTTTACGCTTCCCACGGTTCCCTTTGCGGTTCCCAACAGCGTTCGCCTGCTGGACCCGACTAGCCCGCCGGACAGCACGGCGCAATTCTCGAACTTCGATGCCCTCGGCAATCCCATTGTCATTTACAACCGGCTGTTCAACTTCGGCTGGGAGTATGTGTGGCACTGCCACCTCCTGGGCCACGAAGAGAACGACATGATGCGGCCCATCGCGGTTAACCCATGACGGTAACTTAACCAGAAGTCTAACCACCCACCGAGCAGCCGACCTCCGGGTCGGCTGCTCGCTGTCCCTTCACCCAAGAACGCCGGTCAGCGGTTGGAAAACCCCCGGCGGGCGCCGGAAGCGAGAGCATGAGCCTTCGCCGCCAGTGCTGTTGTTTAGCCCTTTGAGGCCCTTAGGAGGTTCAGTGTGAAAAGATTGTTGACCTTGATGATGCTCTTCATCAGTATCGCCCTGGTGGGCCCGGTCCTGGCCCAACCCGGCCCGAACCCCGGCGTCACGGAGCCCGGCGCTATCCCGCCTCCCGGCATCAACCGCAGGGCCATGCGTAGTGCGGCCTCGGGCACGTTCATGCTCATACGAGCTTATAACTCTAAGACCATCACCACCTTGAAGGGTGTCGTGCAAAGCCTCAAGAACATGCCATACAACTCTCAGGTGCCGGGATCAATGCTCGCGGCCGTCCTCAAGACGGACCAGGGCGATATCACAGTTTATATGGCTCCGGCCGGGTACCTGAACGACCGAAAAATCTCCCTGAAGGCCGGCGATGAGGTGGAAGTTACCGGCTCCAAAGTTACTCTGGGCAAACAGCCGCCATCCATCATCGTCAAGGATCTCAAAGTAGGCGAACAGAGCGTCGCCCTGCGGGATGAGCGGGGGGTGCCTCTCTGGCTGGAGGCTCAACCTCGCGGCCCGGCCAAGTGACCAAAACCCGAGGCTGCTAGAGGGAAAGAGGACTTTAAATCCGGGACCGTGGTTTCAAAGAGCGGCGGGGGACCGGAATCGGTCCAAAATCTGTTGAGTTTCCTCCACCTGGCCATTGTGATAAAATTATTCCTTGATTGGCAGTATCATCTCAGTTTTTCGTTGCGGAGGCCGGTTGCATGACCAAGGTAAAATATCTTCTTGTTGTTCTGTTGGTGGTTCTGACGGCTGCTTGTTCGGATACCCGGTCGGCCAAATCATTGCCCGACAACCCGGAAAATCGGACCGCGGTGGCGAAGCGGTATCTGGAAATCATGAAGCCCAAAGATATGCTGGAAGGGGTGGCCAAGAAGGTGGCCCCGACCCTGCCGGAAAATAACCGTGAAGCCTTTATGAAGGTGATGAACAGCCCGGAGCTGGAGCAAGCCACTCACCGCATTATGTTGGCCGCCTTGGTGAAGGATTTTACCGTAGCTGAATTAAACGCCATGGTGGCTTTCTACGGTTCGCCGGAAGGGCAATCCGCCTATAAGAAATTTGTGCCTTACATGGGGGAAATCATGCCCCTGATTCAAGCGGAAGTAAGGAAGACCGCGACCGCGACGCTTAAACCGCCGGAATCCAAGGAAGCGCCGACGCCACCGGCTCAACCGGCCCCGCCGGACCCGAAGAAGCCCCAGACCCCGCCTAATAAGAAATAAGAGGATCGGGGCCTTGAGGCCCCGGCCTCCCAAGCTTAGAGGCGGGAGAAGCAGTCTATATGCCGATATTCCAGGCCACGTTGCGAGGAGAGCGCGGTTCCATGAACAGAGTGAAAATCTGCATCATTGCAGCGGGGTTGTTAATTTGTACCTCTGCAGCCTTTGCCGAGAAAATTGAACGGTTTACCGACGGCCAGGGCACGGTGCATATCGGCACCCCGTCAGATGTTGCCAAACCCGGGAAAACTACCAAACCCGAAGCCAAACCTGAAGATATTACCAAACCGGAAACTCCCCAACCCGTTCATAGGGAAATCCTGCCCAAGGCACAGCGAGTCTCGCGCCGGCCCATGGGTCAGGCTCAAGACGGCCCTCCCCAATGGCCGCCCCGCCGCCGGCCTTCTCCGTATGTAGGGGCTGCCCCTCAGCCAGAGCCGGGAACCGGCGCACCGGATGCTGTAGAGGGACAGAAGAGTCCTACCCCCTAGGGTACGTACCTTCCTTCGGACCGATAAACCGCGGCGTTCGCACCTTCCCGGTCAGCTCTTCCTGCCGCTGCTTCCCTCCGAATCCAGACCCGACCCTGGTATTCACCCGATCTCAGTCTCCCTGATCATCCCGCCGCAGTTAGCCTGCGGCTGCGGCGGGAGCTTCACCGCGCCGCCCGGCCCAGGCTTCGAGCAAACCTTCAGATCTGACCTGCCGCGATTTTTTCAGTTGACATTAACTCAGATAAGCATATAAATACATATTAATATGATTGGCAAAGTCAGAGGTCGTTTTGGCCCAGGTAAAGTCTGAGAGCATCATGCCGCGGGAGGATTCTCTCCAGACGGCGGCGTTTGTAGCCAAGAGCCTGTCGGACGAGAACCGTCTGCGGATTCTCTTGTGTCTCAACCAAGGGAAAAAGTCCGTCTCCGGCATCGTGGAGGAACTCAGCCTGTCGCAGCCGCTGGTGTCCCATCATCTGAAGGAACTGCGGCGGTCGCTGCTGGTCCGGGTGGAGCGCCGCGGCCCCTTCGTGTACTACGAAATCGCCGACGACCGCATCCTGCAGATCTTGGCGGCGCTCAAAGACCTGGCCGCGGACCTCTTGGCCGCCAGGACAACCTTTTAATCCAGGGAGGTGATCGGGGCATGAGGTCCGGAATCCAGGAATGGTTGGAGCACATGGCTCCGGAGGCTGCCTTGCACGAGATCGGGGCGGCGCTGAAACAACTCCTGCCGGCGGTTTCCGAGGAGGGACGCCTGAGTTTCGTGATGCAGCTCCTGGGCGGAGAAGGTGACGACAAGGTGGCCAGCATGGTGCACCTCTGACTGGCGGAATGCCTGGACGAAGGTGTCGATCCAACGCACATGTGTCAGAAGCTGGTGGACCGGGTGGCCCAGTCCAAGCAACTCATGGCCGTGGCCGACCCCGAGCTCCTGGTCCTGTTCGAGGACTGGCTGGATGAACTGGAGCAAGAGGTTATCTCCCTGGCCCAGAAAAAAGGCTCTCTCACTCCCGCGGACCTGGCCGCGAAGCTCGGCCTGTCCCAGCGGGGCGCCACGTTTCTCCTTTCGAAGCTGAACCGGGAAGGGAAATTACCTTAAGACGATTTGGGGTTGGGAATGGGAAACCGCAGAACCACCATCTTAGCCCTGCTGGCCGTTATCTTGACTCTGGGGGCGCTCTGGTATGTGAATCGCCCGGTGATCCTCCAAGAGGCTACCATGGCCGAAGTGCAGGCCGAAGCCGCCCGGGGTGGCTATCGCCTGATCAATACCGAAGAACTGGCCAAAGTTTACCGGCAGGCTCCCGCCGGCTTTCTCTTGGTGGACACCCGGCAGGACTGGGAATATCGTAGCGGCCATATCAAAGACGCGGTTAATTTTCCCATGGAACCCACTGGGTGGTCCCGGTGGCGGTCCCGAGACCGGATAGCAGCCTTGCTGGGGCCGGACCGAGACCGGCTGGTGGTGTTTTACTGAGCGGGCCTGGCTTGAGTCCGCAGCGACTCGGCGGCCCGGGTGGCCGTTAGCTTGGGTTACCGGAACATCTACCGCGATCCCCTGGGGTTTCCGGCCTGGGAAAGCCAGGGTCTGCCGGTGGCCCGCGATCCCCTGGGACTGTGCGATTACGCCCCGGAGGCCCATGCCCCCGGCCGGCTTTCCGGTTGGGCCCTGGCCTGGACGATGTTGGGGATCTTTCTGGGCGGCATGGCCCTCAACCTGACCCCCTGCGTCTATCCCATCATCCCCATCACGGTGTCCTACTTCGGCGGCAAGGGCGGCCAGGGGCAGGGGCGGCTGCTGGTCCATGGCCTCCTTTACCTGGCGGGTCTGGCCGTCACCAACTCCGCCCTGGGGGTGGTGGCGGCCTCCACCGGCGGGCTCATGGGGTCCTTGCTGCAAAATCCCTTCGTGTTGCTGGCAGTGGCTGCGATCCTGGTCTTTTTCGCCACCAGCCTGTTCGGCTTCTGGGAACTCCGGCTGCCCGGCAGCCTGACGCAGGCCGCGTCCAAATCCTATGCCGGTTATTTCGGCAGCCTGTTTATGGGCCTGACCCTCGGGGTGGTGGCCGCGCCCTGCATTGG
>JBAZKX010000165.1:0-5706 GCA_041650575.1 Desulfobaccales bacterium | reverse complement strand
AGTATCCGGTGAGGATGAACTCCGGGGTGCGCCAATAGGCTTCCGGCACGCTCTCTCTGGCGTACTGCAGGGTAAACGGCCGACCCACGATGATGGAGCCCCAGGCTATTGCCGCCAGGGTCCCCCGGGCCAGCAAATCCATGTGCTCAACAATCCAGAGGTTTTTCAGAAACGCCACCAGGATGAGACTGACGGAGAAAAACAAGAGGGTGCCCCAGGTCAGGAAGAACCCCTTGCGCAGTTGCTTGAATCCCAGGGCCAGGCCGGCTAGCAGAGAAACCGCCAAGGCCATTTCCAGCCTGGTTAAGGGAGGGCCGGCCAGGAGGCCGAACAAGATCCAGGGCAAAAAACCGAGGAGGATTTTCAGCAAATCTTTCACATCTTCTTAGCAGAGCAACCGGCGACCCCAGTCTCGCCGCATCACTCATTCTCCGTCTTCAGCACTGCCACAAAGGCGCTCTGGGGGATTTCCACCGAGCCCACCATTTTCATGCGTTTCTTGCCGGCCCGCTGCTTTTCCAGGAGTTTGCGTTTCCGGGTGATGTCGCCGCCGTAGCACTTGGCGGTGACGTCTTTCCTAAAGGCCGAGATGGTGGAGCGGGAAATGATCTGGCCGCCCACGGCCCCTTGGATGGCGATCTTGAACTGCTGTTTGGGAATTTCATCCTTGAGGCGGTCACAGACCCGGACGGCCCACTCCCGGGCCCGGTCCCGGTGGACGATCATGGACAAGGCGTCAAGTTTCTCGCCGTTCACCAGGATGTCGAGCTTCAGCAGATGGGTCGGCCTGTAGTCCAGGATTTCGTAGTCAAAAGAGCCGTAGCCCTGGGTGATGGTCTTGAGGCGGTCGTAGAAGTCGATGATGACTTCGGCCAGGGGCATGTCGAAGTTGATTTCCACCCGGCCCGGCGAGGGGTAGTTGAAGCGGGAGTTGACGCCCCGGCGCTCCAGGCAGAGCTTCATCACCCCACCCACGAAGCGCTCGGGGATGAGGATGGACGTCCGGATAAACGGCTCCTCCTCCAGCTTGATGCTGCTGGGGTCGGGGTAGTACAGGGGATTGTCCACGGTGATGACCTTGCCGTCGGCCAGGGTGAAGCGGTACTGGACCCCGGGCACGGTCATGATGATGGACTGGTTATACTCCCGCTCCAGGCGCTCCTGGACGATCTCCAGGTGCAGGAGCCCCAGGAAGCCGCAGCGGAAACCCTGGCCCAGGGCGGCGGAGGAGTCTTTCTGGTAGACCAGGGAGGCGTCGTTGAGCTTAAATTTTTCCAGGGCGTCGGCCAGGTCCTGATAATCGTCGCTCCCCACCGGGTAGATGGAGGCGAAGACCACAGGCTTGACTTCCTTGAAGCCGGGCAGCGGCTGGGCCGCGGGGCGGGCTTCCAGAGTGATGGTGTCGCCGATGCGGGTGTCGCTCACCGTCTTGATGCCGGCGATGAGGTAGCCCACCATGCCGGCGGAGAGTTCCTTGCGGGGCTCGCGCGTTAGCCGGAAGACTCCCGTTTCTTCCACCTTGTGCACGGTGCCGTGGTACATGAGGCGGATGATGTCCCCGGGTTTGACCCGGCCTTCAAAGACGCGGCAGGAGACCACGGTGCCCCTGAAGGAGTCGTAGTGGGCGTCGAAGATGAGCCCGGAGAGGGGGTCTTCGGGACGGCCTTGGGGCGGCGGGATCCGGGTGACGATGGCCTCCAGGATCTCGTCGATGCCGAGGCCTTCCTTGGCGGAGCACAGAAGAACGTGGTCCGAATCCAGGCCCAGCTCGCGTTCGATCTGATCTTTGACCCCGTCCACGTCCGCCGCGGGCAGGTCGATCTTGTTGATCACCGGGATGATGGTGAGGTCGTGCTCCATGGCGAGATAGAGGTTGGCCACGGTCTGGGCCTCGACGCCCTGGGAGGCGTCCACCAAGAGAAGCACCCCTTCGCATGAGGCCAGGGCCCGGGAGACCTCGTAGGAGAAATCCACGTGGCCCGGGGTGTCGATGAGGTTGAGTTCGTATTCGACGCCATCGGCCGCGGTATAGGGCAGGCTGATGGTGTTGCTCTTGATGGTGATGCCGCGCTCCCGTTCCAGATCCATGGTGTCGAGGATCTGGTCGCGGAACTGGCGGTCCTCCACCATGCCGGTCCACTGGATGAGGCGGTCCGCCAGGGTGGACTTGCCGTGGTCGATATGGGCGATGATGCTGAAGTTGCGGATATTGGGCATATTTTAAAAATCGCTGAAAATTCCGGTTACCTGAGATAGATAATCAACTGTAATTTGTTAGTATACCTTTTATATTTACCGTCGTCCACTGTTACTGCAATGGTTTTGAGGCCCGGTTGCCATCGGCAGGCGGGGCAGGGCAGATCGACTAATCAAGCGCAGGCTGAAGTCTGCGGCTACCAAAAAAATTCCGCAATAAATCTTCTTAGATTTTATATAGCTTTAATTTAGGATAGACAATATAATATATAAAAAGAAGTTTGAGTTCTCAAACGAGTATGAGGTTAATCGATGGACGAATACGGTTGCGATTTTGACTGGACCCCCGAGCCCAGAAAACCCATGGTGGCGGTGCTGGCCGACCCCCGGCACGGCCGCCTGGTGGAGCGGATCATCATGATGATCAACCACTGTATGTGCTATAAGGGTTGCGTGTATAAATTCACTTGGCGGGACGGCGACGTGGCTTTCTACGAACCGATGAGGCTCGAGCCGGCGCATTCCTGCTGCGTCTGATCTTCCTTAGGTATCTCTCCCCCCCTCGGGCTCGCGTCTTTTGGGCGCGGGCCCTTTTTTTCAGTGAGCAGTAAGCAGTAAGCAGTGAGCAGTCGCTCATAAGACTGCGGCTCACCGGCTCGTCCCCTCTTTAACTTCGAACCTGAACCTTGAACTTTATAAAGCAGAGAGCCGAGGCTCTGGGGGAGATGGGAGAGAACGGTTTGAGCCAAGGGCCGCTGACGAAAAGGGCCTGGCTCCTTCCCCTAAAAACTCCCGCCTCAGCGGGGAGGCGGGACCGGCGGCAGGTTGGGGCGATTGCCGGCGCGTTCCAGGCCTTCCAGGATGGCGTTGACAAATTTATGGGCGTAGGCCACGTACTCGCCTTCCACCACGAAGCCATAGCGGATATAGCTTTCGGGGAAATTTACCCTGGCATGCTTGAGCACCAGGTAGATGTTGGGGTTGATGGCGCCCGGGCCGCGATACTGATAGTAGAGGTTAGGGACCTGGCGGGCCATGATGATCAGGCCACTTTCATCCAGGATGGTGAGCTTCGCATAGATCTTCTGGTCGGGGCTGAGCTTCTCGATGACCGCGCCCTTGGCGATGAGACCAAAGCCTTCCTGATCGAGTTTTTGGAGGGTGGCGTCGATCCGGGCCAGGACTTTTTCTTTCTCCGGGACGGGAGCTTTGTAGAACTGATAAAAATAGCTGGCGGGAAACTGCTTGGCCTTGACCGAGGCCTCTTGGGCCGGGGCGGGAAGGGTTCCCCGGATGAGGACGGCAATCAGGACCAGGAAGAAGGAAAGGGCTTTCATGGGCATGGGCCGGTACGGGCTTGGCGGCTCCTTTGGGATTATACCACCAAGACCGGGGACCGGCGAGGGTTTAAGAACCCCAAGGCGGGAATACGGCCGCGGCGCTACTCGAATTTGACCTCGGCATCGGGGAGTTCGATTTCCGCGGGGAACTCAGCGAAGGGGAAAGGCCGCTGGTTTTCATTCAGGGTCAGGTAGCGCATCAGCCGGTAGCCATAGGTGGCCGCCTTATTGGCAAAGGCCCGGGCGGGCTCATTGTGCCGCAAGGTGATCAACAGGACAAAGTATTCAAAAATGGTGATGAGGAGAATCACGGTTTTAAGGATTTCAAAGATGGCCACATAGAGGACCGTGTAGAGCAAGCGGATGGCGATCTGCTTGCGGCTGGTCGTCTGAGATTCGTCGTTCATGGTTCCTCCGGGGAGTAAAAGGTGAAGGTGGATGGAAGTTAGGCTACGTGAGACCTCATTAATATAAGGGTTGAGCCCCGGTTTGGCAAGGCAAGACGTCGCAACCAGACCGGGCCGGCGGCAGGCAAAATATTGGCGTGCCGGGGGCAAATATGGTATGCCAGAATCGGACTCCATGAGGTTGGGGTAATTCCGATCAGAAGGGAAGGGGTGGGCCAAATTGCATGAATATTCACTGATGGAAGAGGTGGTCGCCACGATCCTGGCGGAACTCAAGAAACCGGGAGGGCCCCCGACGGACAGCACCCTGGAGGTGGTCCTGAAAGTGGGGGCCATGGCGGTGCACTCCGAGGCCGCCACCCGGCAGGCCTATGAGGTTCTGGTGAAGGGCACGCCTTTAGAGAACTCCAAGCTCGACTTGACGATTGAGCCGGTGACCTTGAGCTGCCCGGCCTGCGGCTTTCAAGGCCCCTTGCCGGAAGACACGGTGGATCCCCACGACCCTTCGCCCCTGGCGGAGTGCCCCCGGTGCGGCGCAGTGAACCCGGTCCAGGGCGGCCGGGGAGTGGAAAAAATCGAACTCAGGTGGGAATAGACTATCATGGTGCGCAAGGCGCACCAAAAATCGATCTCCTAAATGGCGGCCAGCAGGCGTTCGCAGGCCGTATCAATGGCGGCGGTCATGGCCGGGGACAGGCCCGGTTTCACTTCGTCCGGGATAATCTCGGTCTGGGCCACAATGATCTTGATGTCGATGTGGCTGTGCTCTTTAAGTTCGCTGAGCATATTGACGGTGGGAAACTGGTGGAGAGAGAAATCGGAGGCCTTCTTATCGGGAATGCCCTCCACCGGGATTTCAAAGACTTCTCCCGGCTTCCGGTCGGGATATTCCACGGCATCGACAATAAAAATCTTCTTCGGCTTCCGATCGCTTAACACCAGGTCAAACAATATATCCCTGATGCTGGTGCCCACGTCCATGGCCAGGACATGGTCGGGGAGGCGGTAATGGTCATTCAGCCTCTGGATAACCGCGGGTCCGAACCCGTCATCGCCCCACAAAATGTTGCCGCAGCCAAAGATCAGGACAGATTTCTCGAAAATTTCAGATAGCATAGGTTGTGAGCACTCCTAGGATCGCCCCCCCTCAGATCCGGCCTTCCACGCAAACTTCCAGACAGCCCCTTGCTGCACTATGGTTTTCCGGGGAATCAGCCATTCCTGCGGGGTTTCAATTTGATTTATCGGCCAATTTATATTTAATGGCCACCACTTGAATTTTTCCAGACTCGGTCGCCCAGGCAGATCCAGAGTCCGGCCCGGGCCGGCAGAGGATGATGGCATCCGCACCGATCTCCCTGGCCTTACGAGTAAGTTCAGCCGTCATCTCTCCGGCTTTGGCCCGGGAAGAAGCATCGCATTCCAGCACGGCAAAGGATTGATAGGGTTGGGAAGGCGGTTCGTTCAGGACGTCCACCCGGAGGGTGGGGGGGAATCTCACCCCAACCATCTGAGAATAGGCGGACAGGTCGATGCCTTGGGGGGCAAGGCAGAGGGCTCCCAGGGCTTCAGCTTGCTGGCCGGCCATAAAAAAGGTTTTGACCTCCCTGGAGGGAGATTTGACACTGACCGTGGTACACCCGAAGGCTATGAAGGCCGCCAGGCCCAGGCCAAGCCAGGCTATTCCGGGGGCGAATTTTTTCCGTAAGGGGCAAGTCATGAGGTTCCGAGGCACCGCGCTCAGCGGGAAAGCAGTTTTTTAT
>JBAZKX010000164.1:0-5707 GCA_041650575.1 Desulfobaccales bacterium | reverse complement strand
GGCCGCCGCGGCGATGCGCTCCCCCACCTTCTTCACTTCGGCATTAAGCGCCGGATCAGGGGAGACCTTATATTTCTTCTTGATCTGCCCGAAGGCCGAGTAGCCCATGCTGGTTTCGCTGCCCTCAGAGGTGAACAGCATCTGGCGGCGTCCGGTATAAGGCGCGGTGGCGCACCCCGCCACCAGCAGAATGAGGCCCAGGGCCAGAGATCGGGTCAAGGTGTGGGAGGTTGGCAGCATGGCCGACCCATTATGGAGGAAAGGCTAAAACCCGCGTGAATCGGGTTTTCGGATAGACTCCGTATTTATTTATAATGTAGTATATCGGCGGGAAAAAGCAAAAAGTTTATAACGCGTCAATGCAGGCTGGAAGCCGGTGTTGCCAAAGGAGAGCGGCATAAGGGGGAAGCATGGCGCCAGTGGTCTATATCGCGGTAATCGGCGGCAGTGAGATCAGCTCCGAGGTCGCGGCCCAGGCCCGGGAAGTGGGCCGCGACCTCGCCCGCCGGGGCGCGGTGCTCCTGTGCGGCGGCCTGGGCGGGGTCATGGCTGCCGCGGCCGAAGGCGCCCGGGAAGCCGGGGGCGTCAGTCTGGGGATTCTGCCTGACGGCGACCGGCGCCGGGCCAACCCCTTCCTCACCTATACCATCGCCACCAACCTGGGACACGCCCGCAACGTGCTCATCGCCCACAGCGCCGACGCCCTCATCGCCATAGATGGGAGTTACGGCACCGTGTCCGAGGCGGCCATCGCCCTGAAGCTGGGGAAACCCGTGATCGCCCTGCACGTCACCTGGGACCTGCCGGGACTGCAACGGGCGGACACCCCTGCCGAAGCCGCGGCCCTGGCCTGGGAAGCGGTGCAAGGGCAGTAGTCAGTTATCAGTTGCCAGTAGCCAGTTGAGGCTCTTGTAAAGCCTCTCTTTCTGTCATCCTGAGCGCAGCGAGGATCTAGATTCTTCGGTCGCTTCGCTCCCTCAGAATGACAAATATACTGCAAAAAGTGAATCTTGCGAGAGGCCCTTTTGGCAACAAGTATATCTTCACTGACAACTGACTACTGACCACCGGCAACTGTTTATCTTCTCAGAAATCTCGCCAGTTGGCGGCCGTAGTAGTCTTTGGCGTCTTCGTCGGTGGGTCGGCTGAAGGTGGTGGCGCCCTTGCCTTCCGGGGCCTTCTTAAGGACGATGCCCTTTTCCCCGAAGATCTTCAAGGCGTTCTGGAAGGTAGATTCCGACAAGGCTTCGGCCCGCTCCACTTCGCCCAGTTTGTGGAGTTTGGCGCCGATGGATTGGATGCGCTTCAAAAATTCCTTCTCGCTCCGGGGCTTTTTCTGGAGGTACTTGATGGAGCGGAACACGATCCAGTAGCTCTCCAGGTAGTTGAACAACAAGTTGGCGAAATAGGCCAATTCCTTGAGGCCGGAAGCCGACAGAGTATAGGAAGCTTCCTGGGGGTCAAGATTGATCACCACTCCCCGGGCGTCGAAGTAATCCAGGGTTTGCTTGACCTGGCTCTCCGGGTCGGCGTCGCCGAAAATGAATTCATTCCGGAAGAAATCCAGGAGGAAGCCGTAATCCTCGAGGATTTGCCCCCGGGTGAACTCAAAGCCTTGCCGGGCCAGGATAGACTGGGAAACCATGGCCGCGGGCAGGAAGAAGTGCAGGATGTTGTTCTTATAGTATTCCAGCAAGGGGCGCTTGGTCTCGTCGATACTATAGCCGCCCAGCCCCAGTTCATCGCTGAGGCCTTCTTCCTTCTCAATGGGGGTGATGAGCTTGCGGGACTCGCAGAGGGCCAGGGTTTCCTCCACCGCCTGGTTGAGATCTTCCAGGGAATCGGCCTCAGGCACCTGCTGGTCCTTCAGATAGTCAAAGAGCACCCGGATGATCTGGAGCAACTCCCTGCGGTAAACGCCCTTGCGGGGATAGGTGAGCAGCGCGGCGCAGACCAGAGAGAACGGGGTGACCACCGAGATCTGGTTAATGTTCAGGATGATGCGGCGGGCCAGGTCCTGCCCATGGTGGCGGGCTTGCCGGTCGTCCGGTTCGGTTGACTCCAGCCCGGCCAGATATGCTTTCATGGAAATAGGCTCGCTGAACTGAATATAGGCCCGGCCATAGCGTCTCCGCAAGAATTTCCTCGCCTTGACCAACTGGCTGACGTTTTCCGCTTCTTTTTTCCCGCCCTCCAATTCCTGGAGGTAGGCTTTCTCTTCCAGCACCTGATCGTAGCCGATAAAGGTGGGGATAAAAATAATATCGTCCGCGGCCCCCTCATCATAGGACCTGAGGATCATATTCAGCAGACCCAGCTTGGGCAGCACCAGTTTGCCGGTCCGGCTGCGCCCGCCTTCGATGAAGAACTCCAGGTTATAGCCGGTCTTGATCATGGTCTTGATGTAGGTGTACAGGACCTCGGCATAGAGCTTGCCGCCGAGAAACCGGCGCCGGATGAAAAAGGCTCCGGAGCCTCGAAAGATCGGGCCCAGGGGCCAGAAGGAGAGGTTCTTGCCCGCGGCGATGCGCGGGGGCTGCATATGGTGCTGGTAGATCAGGTTGTTCAGGATAAGGTAATCCAGGTGGCTCTTATGGCAGGGCACGAAGATCAGGGGACCCCGCTGGCTGGCCTCCCTGACCTTCTCAAACCCCTGGGCGTCAAAGACCACGCCGTCAAACAGGTGCTTGGACAGCCAATCCACCGCCTTCAGCATGGAATTGATATAGAAAAAATGCGGGTCAGCGGACATCTCCCAGAAGTAATCCTGGGCCGTCTTCTTGATCTTGGCCAGCTTCTTTTTTTCGGTCTCGGCCAGGTGCTCCATGGAGCGCGTCAGCGCCGGATCGGTCAGGGTAAGTTCCATGACTTCTTCCCGGGACTTCATCACCGGGCCGGTGATCACCCGCCGCTGCACGTCGAGGCGTTGGATCAGCTCCCGCCGGATTTCCTGGGCCAGCTCCCGCAGGCGGCCGTCAGGCGAAGCGGCGGCCAGGGCCTCCTTGAGGTTCACCGGCTCTGCGACCTCCACCACCGCGCTCTTGGCTTTGAGGAGGCACAGGCCCAGCTTCCGCAACCGGCCGGGATTTTCACTGTCGCCGAAAAAGAGTTGCCAGAGCCCCTTGTTTTCCCGGAAGGGGGCCTTCTCATACATCACCATCTGGGGGACCAGGAAAATGGGGTAATCCAGTTGTTCCTGGATCTCCAGGAGATGCCGGATGGGGTCTTCCCGGGGCTTGAGGAAGCGCTGCCGGAACCCCACCTGGTCCACCAGGAAGAGCAGGGAACCGCGTTTTTCCTTCAGGGTGTTGAGGAAATAGCCGTCCTGGAAAGGGTTGGGCCAGGACCGCCGGCGGGTAAAATAATTGACCGCGGCGGAGATAATCTGCACCAGATGCGACAGAGGTTGCCACATCCACAGGTTCAGGTCGAAGGCCACCTCCGGAGCCACCACCCCCAGCTTCTGGTAGCGCCGGTTAAAAAACAGAAAATCCAGATGACTGCGGTATTTCAGAGCATAAACCACGGCTCCCTGGCCGGCCAGTTCCCGCAGCCGTTCCAGATAACGCGGGTTCACCGTCACTCGCCGGAAAAACGGGTCCAGAGTATAGCGCAGCAGGAAACCCGGGCGGCTGGGCAGATACCCGGCATAATGGAAGTCATGGCCCCCCAGCCAACCGGCCAGGCGGCCAAGCGCCTTCCGCAGCCAGCTTCCGGGCTTATCGATCTCAGGCGCGCCAGGCTTGTCGGGGCCCGGGCTTGACATGTCGTGGCTCATCAGTAACCTTTGTTATCCTAATTGGTGAATATATAAGTCAATCCGCCAAGATGTCAATCTAATTGGGGTCCCCTGGACCACCGAAGTTGCCTCCGGCAACACCCGAGGCGCGAATTTCAGGGTCATGGAGCACCCTGCTCCGGGGCCGCCGCGGTTGGATCACTCTGGGATTATGGTTCGGATGGCGGCCCCAGACCCGTTTCCGCCGGCACCGGCGCCGGTTCCGAGTCTTCGCCCCGGGTATAATTGCCGCCGAATATCCAGACCGTCAGGATGGAAAGTTCATACATGCCGTAGAGGGGGATGGCGATGGCCCCCATGGTGAGCACATCGGCGTGAAAGGCCGCCACCACGCAACTGACCAGGACGGCCACCCGGCGTTGGCGGCGCAAAGTCTCAACCCGCACGAGCCCCACCCGGGCCAGAACCAAGAGAATCAAAGGCAGCTCAAAGATTAATCCGAACAACAGGAGCAGACGCAGACAGAAATTGACAAATTGGGTCAGGTTGAGCATGGAGAACAGAAACTCGCTCTCGTATCGCAGGGAAAAGGAGATGATCAGAGGCCAGACCATCTTGAGGAAGAAGAGATCTCCCAGGATAAAGGCGACCGTGCCGATGGGCAGGAAATAATAGATGATCTTCCTCTCCGTGGGGTATAAGGCCGGCGCCGTAAACAGCCACAACTGGTAGAGGATGATGGGAAAGGCCAGGGCCAGGCCCGTGATCAGGGCGATCTTCATCTGAACGAAAAACGGCTCCAGGGGGGCCATATAGTTCAGCCGGTGGGGGTTGACCTTGGGAGGCTCGGGCTGGATATGAAACCGCTTGGCCAGGGTGGGGAATTTATTAACGGCCCAGGTTTCCAGCTCGTAAGACCATTTCTGGGTGACCGACGGCTCCTGCAAGGGCCGGGTGATGTAGAGCTGCACCGTGGGGACCAGGGGCCAGGCCACGGCCATGCAGAGGAGGGCGGCCACCACGCACACGATCAGCCGGCGCCGCAGTTCCTCCAGGTGCTCCATAAAGGACATGGTGGTCATGCCCGGCAGCCCTCCCGCCAGGTGGCCACCGCACCGGTCCCGCACCATCCCATGAACCGGGGACTCAGGATAGGACTTCTCCAAGCCATTTTGTTATTTTACCCCACCCGGCTCTGCTTGGCAATGCAAGTCGCAGACTTCGACCGGCGCCCGGCCTGAATCAGCCGCAGCCGGCTATTTCCACTTCGGAGGAGGCGGGACCTCCCTGATCTGGTCCAACCGGATGGCCGGGTTATTCTTGAAGGGCCGGTAGAGGGGGTCGCCGATGATGATCTGCATCCAGGAGACCTCGGGCACGGTGTGAAAATAGACTTCCAACAGGGTCAGTTTCCCGGTCATCAGGAGGGGGAAAAACTGGTCCGGCAGGGGGAAGGAGAACAGGAAAGGCTCGGTCACCGGCCCCAGGGTGGCAGCCGCCCCTTCCTCCAGCATGCGCTTGCACCACACCTGACTTTCCGGCTTCTTCAGGGTGCTGGCCTCGTAACTGGCCACGTGGTAACCCACCGCGCCTTTCTGCCATTTGAAGGCGGGCACATAGGTCTTCAAAGAATACCAGCCGCAGTAGAGGGCCGCGTCCGGGCAGGACCCCGGCGGGAAGACCCCTGGATTCTTATCCAACACCACCTTCAGCCTGGAATATTTATTCGCCAGGTTATAGAGGTGGAGCAGATGCTTGTCGAACCAGGCGTAATTGCCGGCAGCCGCCTGGCCCGTGAGTCCCCGGGCGTCGATGTAAAAGACGCCGGTTAAACCCGCCTGCTCCGTGTCCAGGGCATCATCTACCAGGCGCCGGGCCACGGCGGGGGTAGGACCGTCCAGACGGCCCACCATCACGGTCCGGGACCGGACCTTCCGGATAAACGGGACGCGGTCATACCCGAGATTA
>JBAZKX010000163.1:0-5709 GCA_041650575.1 Desulfobaccales bacterium | reverse complement strand
GGTGGGTCGCCCTTCCTCTTTTTCAGAGCAAAAATTCCCGCAACGCCGCGCCCGGGTCCGTCCGGGTCACCAGGCGCTCGCCGATGAGAAAGGCGTGAATCCCCGCGGCCGCGTATTTTTCGATATCGGCCCGGGTCTTGATCCCCGAGGCGGCCACCAGGGTTACCTCGGGCGGCGCCAGGGGGGCCAATTCCAGGGCCCGGTCCGGGAACATCTCGAAGGTGTGCAGGTTCCGGGAATTGATGCCGATCACCCGGGCTCCCGCGTTAAGCGCGGTCTCCATTTCCGCGGCGGTGTGGACTTCCACCAGGGCCTCCAGACCCAGGGAGCGGGTCAGGCGCAGCAAAGACTTGACCTGTCCAGCCGTGAGCAGGCTGACGATCAGGAGCAGGGCGTCGGCCCCGATGGCGGCGCTTTCATAGATCTGGACCGGCTCCAGGATAAAATCTTTGCGCAGGATGGGCAGCGTGATCACCGGCCGCATCCGGGGGATAAATTCCGGGTCGCCTTTGAAAAAGTGGACTTCCGTTAGCACCGAGATGGCCGCGGCGCCGTAGTCCTGGTAAATCCGGGCCAACTCCACCGGGTCCCAGTGCAGGGCGAACTCGCCTTTGCTGGGGGAGGCCCGCTTGACTTCGGCGATGATGGCGGGGCCGGAGGCGTTATCGAGCGCGGCCTTGAGGCTCAACGGCGCGGGCCGCCGGGCGATGGCGGCCACAAAGGCGTCGGCCCCGCCTGAAGAGAGAAGGCGTTGCACCTCCTCCTGTTTCCGGGCCACGATTTCTGTTAAAAAGTTCATGGTTCACCCAAACCGTCCAACCACCCGATGGTGCGCAGGGCGCACCCTACATCTTACTGGTCGCTGCTGAAGCTTTTGCTCTTGGCAATCAGGGCCTCCAGTTTGGCCGTGGCCTGGCCGGAGCGGATGGCTTTCCGGGCCAGTTCGATGCCCTGGGGAAAATCCGGGGCCAGGCCCGCGGCGATGAAGGCCGCGGCCGCGTTCAGGGCCACCATGTCTTCCCGGGGCCCCCCCTCCCCTGCCAGGACCTGGCGGACGATGCGGGCGTTCTCGAAGACGTCGCCGCCCTTGATGTCCGACAGCAGCGCCCGTTTGAGGCCGAAATCTTCGGGCGCGATATCGTAGGTCCGCACCGTGCCGTCTTTCAATTGGCTCACCCGGGTCGGCCCGACGATGCTGATTTCATCGAACGACCCTTCGCCGTACACCACGAAGGCGCTCTTGCCCCCCAGATTGCCCAAGACCTGGGCCAGGGGCTCGGTAAGCCGGGCGTCATAGACCCCCAGCACCTGGACGTTGGCGCTGGCCGGGTTGGTCAGGGGCCCCAGGACGTTGAAGATGGTGCGGATGCCGATCTCCCGCCGGGGGCCGATGGCGTAGCGCATGGCTCCGTGGAGCTGAGGGGCGAAGAGAAAGCCGATGCCCACCTCGAGGATGCACCAGGCCACCTGCTCCGGGGTCAGCGCCAGGTTGATGCCCAGGGCCTCGATGACGTCCGCGGAGCCGCAGCGGGAGGAGACCGCCCGGTTGCCGTGCTTGGCGACCTTGAGCCCCGCGCCGGCCACCACAAACGCGGTGGTGGTGGAGACGTTGAACGTGGACGTGGCGTCACCCCCGGTGCCGCAGGTATCCACCACGGTTTCCCAGTCCACGTTGATTTCGTCCCGGTCCAGGTCGATGAGGCCGTCCGAGATAGGGATGCGGGTGGCCTTGGCCCGCATTACCTTGGCCGCGGCTGTGATCTCGGCCACGGTCTCGCCCTTCAGGCGCAACGCGGTGATGAAGGAGCCGATTTGGGCATCGGTGGCCGAGCCTTCCATGATGACTTCCATGGCCCGAGTCATTTCAGCCTCGGTCAAATCCTGCCGAGTGACGACCTTCAAGATGGCTTCTTTGAGCATAACCTTGTCCTTAATTATTCTATTTGATCTTGGTATAAATAGCTGCCACGACGATGGGCGCCAGGATCCAGCCCAGAAGTTTTTGCAACTGCCAGTAGAACCAGACCCAGGAAGATAAAGCCGCGGGTTGGCAGACCTTGGCCACCCCCAGGTCCACCCCCGGCAGGAAGCGGTCCAGACTCACGAAGAATCCAGCCAATGTAGGGTGAGCCGACAAGAACTGCCCCAACCAATCCGGCGACATGGCCCCGGAGTTGATCGAGAGGGGCGTAAAGACCAGCCAGCCCAGCAGCACCAGGGCCAGGGCCGGCCAGAAGGCACGTCCGGGTTTGCGGCCGAAGCCCGCCAGCACGCCCCAGAAGAACCGGGTCAGCCAGTTGCCCGGATGCCACCACCTGAACTGCCCCAATTCCCGGCGCTTTCCGGCGATATAGACCTTATCGGCCCATTTTCTCAGGCCGGCGCGCTGAAAAAAGGCGTCCATTTCCTGGAAATTCTGGGTATTGAAGCGGCTGGACCTGAGCCAATCCAGCAGTTCCCGCCAGTTCTCGGCCTGATCCGGCTCAGTCTGCGTCGTAAGGCTTTGATAGGCCAGTCCGTCGAGATAGGTCTTTTTTCCACCATCCCGGGGGGCCGGCCAATCGACCTCGACGATCTGGAGAATATGACAGGAGGCGTCCCGGAGATCGGCCTCGTTTTTTATCTTCAGGTGTCTGAGCTCAGCCGGTCCTTTGACCTCCAGATTCCTGGCAGTGAACCTCTTTACCTCAAGATTTTCGATGGTTAATCTGTGGGTGATCCTGGTTCTATTCAGGACAATCTCATCCAGCGGCATACCACCCTTGGAAAGGCGGTGCAGGCCGCGGATGACCAAGTCGGTAAGCTGGCCTTCCTTCAAAACCAGCCCGCCGAAAAAGATCGTGCCGATGAAAAAGGCCCCCTGGCCCACCTTGAGGCCGGAAAAGATCACGCTCTCGCTCTGAAAAATCGCCTGATCGGCGTTGAAGACGCCCTGTACTTCGACATCGGAGAAATTGGCCGCGCCTTTAAACAGGGTCTTGAAGGATTTCATTCTACCGAAAGGATCAATATAAAAGTTGTTCCTCACCTGCATTTCGCTGAAATAAACCGAGCCGGCAAAGATGGCGCCGCTGGCGTGAAAGCTGCGCCCCACTCGCACGGCCTCGAAATTGGCGATATGACCTAAAAATTGGGCCTTGTCCGCCAGCAGCTCTCCACCGATCTCGGCGCCGTGCAAGTTGATGTCGCTGTGAAAGGTGGTGGCCCGGATGAGGCCCATCTTGAGCAGCGGCTCCAGGTGGAAATCGCCGGTTATCTTGACTAAGACGAAACTCAGCACTCCATGGAAGTCGCAGCCCTGGAAAAAGGCGTCCTGGCCCACCTGCAGCCGGGTAAAATCGGCTTTATGGGTGGGGGCCAGGAACTTGGCGCCCTGCGCCACAAATTGTCCTTTAATATCAGCGCCGGCAAAATCTGCCAGTCCATGGAATTCAGCCTCATCAAAGCGGGCGGACCGGCCAACCTGCATACCATTAAAGGTGGCTTCCTGGCTTTCGGCCAAGAACTTCGCCCCCTGGGCTACGAATTGCCCCTGAATGTGAGCCCCGCCAAAATTCACCGGGCCGTGAAATTCCGCTCCAGGGAATCGCACGCCCCCTTCGCCCACCTTGAGCCGGTTGAAGTTCGCTTCCTGGTTGGTGGCCAGAAATTTGACCCTTCCTGCCGCAAATTGCCCGCTGATGGTTACAGCCCCGAAATTTACCGGGCCGACGAAAACGGTGTTCCGACAAAAGACACTGACCTCAACCTGCATGCGATAAAAATCAGCCGCCTGGAGAAAATGCGAGCCTTCTAAGGATAAATATTTTTTAATGATGATACCCCTGAAGTTCACCGGTTCTTGAAAGATGCAGGTTTTAAACTCAACAATAACTGCTACCTCAGCATCTTCCAGATCCACTGATTCATCGACCACCGCATTACTGATCCGCACCCCCCGGCGGTGAATCTCTACCCCCTGCAAGCCACCGGGCAAGAGCTCTGATAGGAACCTCGCCCTAAGCCGCCGGTCGGCCTCGGCCTCGCCGAACGCCTTTCTCAGATCAGCGATCTCCCCGGCCGTCACCTGCCTCAGGACATACTTCTCCTGCCGCGTGAGGGGCGAGCCGTCATTGAGATAGACCTTGTGCACGGAGCCCATGGGAACCCCTTTATCCCTTGAATTGCGTTAGCACCGCGGCCAGACCGATGGGAATCAATACCCAGCCGCTAATCTTGTGAAAATGGTAGTAGAGCAGCGTGGGAAAGGAAATCTTCTCGAGGTGCCACAGTTTGGCCAGGCCCAGGTCCACCCCGGGCAAGAACTCATCCAGGCTCAGGAAGAAGCGTACTGCCATGGTCTTGTAGCGATTGCCCTGGAGGAGCCAGGTCCAGCCGCCCAGGAAGCTGGGATCGAAGTTGCGGTGGTCGAAGACCAACATCCCGATACACACGATCAACAGGCCGACCCAAAGGGTGCGGGCCGGTTTCTTGCCGTAGCCGGCCAGGCCGTCCCAAAAGACCAGGGTGGCCAGGTTATAGGGGTGCCACCACTTCTGCATGATCTCCCGGCGTTTGCCGTCAATATAGACTGTGTCGGCCCGGCCTTTCTCGCCCCGGCGCTGAAAGTAAGCCTCCAATTGCACGTAGTTCTGGGTATCGAAGTTACTGATATTCACCAGACGGAGGAGTTTCATCCAGTCTTCCGGGGCCTCTTCGTTCACCTGGTTCCGGGAGCTGATATTTTGGTAGGTCATGCCGTCCAGCCAGACATGGTCCTGCTTGGCAGGCCAATCCACCTTGATAAGCATCAGGGTCTGGAAGCCGCCGCTCTCCAGATGGGCGTCATTTTTGACCTGCACATTATCCAGCCAGACCAGGTCTTTGCCGGTGAATTTTTTGGCGGAAAAACTGTCCAGGAGCAGGTTTCTGAGGTCACAGACCCGGTCCACCACCGCATAATCCAGGATTATTTGCTGGTACGCCAGGGGTTTGGCCGGGTCGGTACTGCCCACGAAGAGGTCCAGAAAATGGGCCATGGCCATGGAGATGCCCGCGGGACAGACCAGGTTGGTGAAGAATCCCCGCTGCCCCACCCGCACGTTGGTGAGATAAACCGGGGCCTTGGGGTTGGCAAAGCTGGCCTGGATGGCATTCAGGTTGCCGCCGATATCCGAGCCTTCGAAGAAGACCAGGCCTTCAAACGAGGCCTTGAACAGCGAAAAATTCCCCTGAATGCGCATGCGGGAACAAAAGGCGTCGGCCCGGAAGACCGCTCCCTGGAAGTCAACGTCGCTGCCCACCTGCATGGTGCTGAAATTGGGGCCCAGCTTGGGGTGCTCGAACCGGGCTTCCCGGGCGCTGAGCCGGCCGGCGAGAGCAACCCCTTCGAAAGAAGCCCCGTCGGCAAAGACTGCGCCGTTCAGAAAGGTGTCGCTCTCGACCTTCATGCCGTTGAAGTTGGTCCAGCCCTTGAGGTGGGATTGTTCCAGGGACAGCGATTTCTTGAAGGAGCAATAACTGAAATTGAGACCTCCCTGAAACCGGCAGCCCACCAGCTCCACGGCCATAGGCACTTCGGCCGACCGCAGGTTGACGTAGTCGTTGACCACTGCGTGTTTTATGGACACGCCCCGGCGATGAGGCTTAAACCCCTGGATTTCATTGGTCAACAGGGCTTCCAGGAAGGCGGCGTGGATCTGACGGGATGAATCCTCGGGACCGAATTTC
>JBAZKX010000162.1:0-5761 GCA_041650575.1 Desulfobaccales bacterium | reverse complement strand
TCAGTCCATCCTGACCATTACGGCGGATTGTTTGAATTTCTGGCCAAGCGCTCCGGCGGGCCTCTGCCGGTTTATCTCCATAAAGACGTGTTTTTCCCCAAGGTCCTGGTTACCCCCCGGGGCCGGATCGGTCCCTGGGTCCTGGACTTGGACCAGTTGACGGCCGCCAACGTCAAGCTGCTTGAGAACCAGGGTCCCCAACTGGTCATGGACCAGGTCCTCCTCACCGGCACGGTGGAAACCACCACGGGCTACGAGAAACCGTTGCCCAGCTTCCGGCGCAAGGTCAACGGCCACGATGAACAGGACCTCTTCCCCGATGAACAGGCCTTGGTGGCGGTGGTGGAGGGCCGCGGCCTGGTGGTCATCGGCGGCTGCAGCCACCCGGGCATCGTCAACATGGTCAAATACGCCCAGAAACTCACGGGAATACAACAAATCTCCCTGGTCCTGGGGGGCTTCCATCTCACCCCCGGCGGCGATGAACTGATTAAACACACCATCCAGGGACTGAAAGATCTGAACCCGGAACTGATCATGGCCGGCCACTGCACCGGCTTCAAGGCCCTGACCAAACTGGCCGCGGCCTTCCCCGACAACTTCATGGTCAGTTGCGTAGGCACCAAAGTGATGGTGGTAGGGGGATAAACGTCTTGGGGAGAGGGATCGGTCTCTGACCTCCCGCCCCAAAGGATCATCATGGAATCTTTAACTCCCGGCGAAGAAACCATGATCGGCGCCCTGGCCGCCCAGGTACAAGACGGCGATTGGGGTGCCTGCGGCACCCTGTCACCCATGCCCGCCGCGGCCCTGTGGCTGGCCCGGGCCACCCATGCGCCCCGGGCCGAGGTCTTCGTAGCCGGGAGCGAGGATTGGCCCTTTGAGGGCGAATGGCAGGGGTTCTTCGACCTGGCCCAGGCCGGGCGGCTGGACGTCTTTTATTTGAGCGGGGCCCAGATCGATGGCCGGGGCAATATCAATCTTATGGGCATCGGCGCTTACGAAAAACCTAAAGTGCGGCTGCCCGGCGGGGCCGGCTCCGCCATTCTGGCCTATGTGGTCAAACGGCTGGTGCTCTTCAAGGTCGCGCATGAGCCTCGGGGCCTGGTCCCCCGGGTCGATATCCTGACCGCGCCGGGCTACACCCCGGAGTTGAGCCCCTGGCAGCGCCCCGGCCGCATTACCCGGCTGGTGACCCCCAAGTGTGTGTTCGCGATGGACCCTCCCCAGGCGCCGCGGTTGGCCAGCCTCCACCCTGGCGTCACTCTGGAAGAAGTGAGTGACCTCACGGGCTTCGAGTTCCAGGCGCCGGACCAGGTCCTCGTAACCCCAGCCCTGGACCCGGAGGCCCGCCGCCTGCTGTACGGCCCGGTGCGGGAGAAACTGGCCCAGGCTTATCCCCTGTTCGCGGCGCGGCTGCAGCCAGCTTAAGAAATATTGCGAGGTGAGAAAGTATTTAGGGGCGGTTCGCCAACCGCCCCTACACCCCTCCCCTCTCCGGCCTCATTATGATAGGCTGGGTTTGGGATCACCGGTCCCACAGTCCCCATCCGCCGGAGCACTTAGGATGAACGGCAAAGGACCGCACCCCCGGACCTGCTTCCCCTTTCTGGACGATTTGGAAATCCCGCCCGCATGGGACACCGCCGCCGGCCGCTTCGTCCAGCAAGGCGGCCTCGTCATGGTTCTGGGGGCGCCGGATACCGGCAAGAGCACCCTGTGCCGCTACCTGGTGTATCGGGCTTACACCGCCGGGCATCAGGCGGCCCTGGTGGACCTGGACCTGGGCCAGTCTCACCTGGGGCCGCCCACTACCCTGGGGCTGGGTCTCTTTCCTCCCCGCCGCCCCGGGGATGAGGCGCTGCATCCCGATGGCCTTTGCTTCATCGGCCAGACTTCTCCGGTGGGGGCGATTCTCGAAGTAGCGGTGGGCAGCCGGGTCCTGGTGGACCTGGGCGTCTCCCGGGGCTGCACCCGGGTGGTGGTTAACACCAGCGGCCTCGTTCAGGGGGCGGGGGCCTTGATCCTCAAACGGGCCCAGGTGGAACTGCTCCGGCCGGCCCTGATCCTGGGCCTCCAGCGGGGCCGGGAATTGGAGCCCTTGCTCCGGGGGCTGGGGGGTCAAGACCCGCCGGACTGGCCCCTCCTCCGTCTGCCGGTGGCCTCCCGGGCCCTCCGCAAGACCCCGGAAGAGCGCCGGACCTACCGGGAAGAGCGTTTTCGCCGGTATTTTCAAGGGGCTGGGCGGCTGGCCCTGCCCTGGCGCCGCCTGGTCTGGGACGGCCTGCCCTGGGGACACGGCGACCCCCTGGATATCCCGGACCTGGACCACTGCCGCCGGAGCCTCGGAGTGGCGCCTCTTTATGGCGAGGTTCAGGGACGCCGGCTGGTGCTGCTGTTGGCAGAGCCGAAGGCTTCGCCTATTTCTAAAAACTCCCGGGACCGGGGCGAGTGGGATCAGGTCCACTGGCTCACCTGGCCGGGGCACCACTTCCGCCTGGTAGGGCTTCTGGACGGCAGGCGCCGCACCCTGGGACTGGGGCTGATCCTCCCGGAACCCTTTGATCCGGAAACCCTGGCTCTCTGGAGCCCCTTGGCCGCCGCGGCCGTTACCCGGGTGCGCTTCGTGAAGGTAGGCAAGATCAGATTGAATCTGCGCGGACAGGAGTTAAACCATGTGTGAACTCTTCGCCATGTCAGCGGGCCAGCACTACACCGCCCAGGAATACCTGCCGTTGTTTGCCGACAAGGCCCGGGCCAACATGAGCGGCTGGGGGATCGGGTTTTTTCGGGAAGGCCAGGTGCACATCGAAAAATCCTGCGAAGGCATTTACGCCGGCGACCACGTCCACGACAGTTTCCAGCGCCTGGCCCGGGTGATCGGCAGCCGCATCATCATCTCCCACATCCGTTGCCCCAAGAGCGGACATCAGCAGGAGTCCCAGGCCCAACCCCTCACCGATCACTTTCTGGAGCATCACTGGCTCTTCAGCTTCACCGGGGAGGCCCCGAAAAAAGGCTTTGCCTTCGAGAGCCCCCGGCCTTTAATGCGGGAGCCCCTCCTGGCCTCCCGGGTCTTTGAGTTCATCCGGGACGGCCTGGAAAGCCAACTGGCCGACTGGTCCGGAAGCAGCCTTTACCAGGGCCTCACCGTGACCTGTAAAAAGCTTATCACCCAGTACCCTGGAGAATATGCCTTCTTTCTGGCCAACGAAACGGTGCTCTTTGCCTTTCTCAACCACGGGCAGATCCTCACTTATCGTCCCCCGGAGGCCCGGGGTGAAACTCTCGTGCTGACTACGGTCTCCGGCGGCCTGACCCAAAACTCGGGACACTGGCACGCCTATCCCAATAAAGACCCGAACCGCGGCCAGATCCTCATCATTTCCGGGGCCGACCTCCTTTACCTGGGACATGTCTGATGTGTGACCTGTTCGCCCTCTCAGCCGCCCACCACTACACCGCGGCCACTTCGCTGCCGTTGTTTGCGGTCCGGGGCCGGAAAAACGTGCACGGCTGGGGCATCGGGTTTTTCCGCCATCGCCAGCCCATCATAGAAAAATCCGGCGATCAGGTCTTCGCCGAAGGCCGTCTCCATGGCTCTTTCCAGCGCCTGGCCCGGGTCGTCAACAGCCCCATCATCCTGGCCCATATCCGCTATAAATCCAGCGGTATCGTCGATGAGTGCCACGCCCACCCCTTTGTCCTGGACTTTTGGAGCCAATCCTGGCTTTTCGCCCATAATGGCAAGGCCCCGCTCATCGAGTCTTATACCAGCACCCATGTCCCGGTGCTGAAGGCGATCAGCGATTCCGCCCGGGCTTTCGAATTCTTGCGGGATTATTTTTTGGAAGCCGAACCCCGCCGCCCCCACACGCCTTTTCTCGATATCCTTGAAGAGGCCTTGGCCCTCTTAATGCGGCAATATCCCGGCGAATATAACTTTCTTCTCACCAACGGCCAGGTTATCTGGGCTTTCACCAACCACCGCCAGTTCCTGGTGCTCAAGGGCAGCGAAAAACTGGAAGACGCTTTGCTCCTCACCACCATCGAGGAGGGCCTCAGTTCCGAAAATTGGCAGCGGCTAACCGTGGGGGAAGGCAGTTTGGGCCACCTGCTCCTCATTGGCGGCGGGGACGTGATCCTGTCGGTAGATCTGTTTCCTTGAAAACCCGGATCGATGTAGCAATTTTTCTGATCCCGACCGGTCTCGGCCAAGAATCTGTCGCCGCCGGCTTAATATATTGAAAGGGGTGTCCGTCTAATATAATGTGAAACGCGGCTACAGCATTTTTTTCACCGGCCAGGCCCCTGCCGCCCGGTGGGAGGCCCAAGGCCATCCACCCGGAGGATCGGCCCTGATGAAGATTTTTAGCCCTGTAAAGCCGCGGCAACTTGATCCTTTTTGAGGAGCACGGACATGACATCACGACCACAACCTTTGGGATTCATGGTCGTCGTGGCTCTGGCTATTGCCCTCGCCGTGGTTGGCGGATTCTCCCGGCCGGCGCTGGCGGATTCCGAAGATGTGGCCATGTTCTACGACGACCTGACCCAACACGGGCAATGGGCGGAATATGAGAACTATGGCCCGGTCTGGCGTCCCACCGGGGTGCCGGAGGATTGGCGCCCCTATACCAACGGCCGTTGGGCCCCCACCAACGACGGCTATGTTTTCGAATCCCAGGAACCCTGGGCCTGGGCCACTTACCATTATGGTAACTGGATGCCCACCCAGGGCAACGGCTGGGTCTGGGTCCCGGGCCGCACCTGGTACCCCTCCACAGTGGAATGGCGCACCACGCCCGAAACCGTGCCGGTGGATGACTCTTATGTGGGATGGGCCCCCATTCCGCCGCCCAATTACGTGCCGGCCCAGGGTTATGCTCCTCCGTCTTATTATCAAGGCAGCCCCCTCCCGGACTCCATGGCTTCGCCCCTCTGGATTTTCGCCAAGGTGGCCGAATTTCTGTTGGGTCTGGGACAGCCCTATACCCCGGCCTATTCCTATATGACCACGGGGATTCTGGTGCCCCCGGCCTATGTGCCGGTTTTTTACCCTCAGACGGTGATCGTGCGTAATTACTATGCTCCCGCCTATTACCCCGCGGGGTTCATGGGCCACCGCCGCTTCGGTTTTGCCGCCTATAACTGGGGACCTCCGGCGAGTTATGTCACCCGGTTTGGCCGCGTCAACCCGACGGTCTTCAACCGGACCATCAACTACAACACCGTCAATATTACCCGGATCCACAACGTGGTGCCCCCCGCCGCGGTGCTCAACCGCCATGCTCACATCAGACAGATCATACCGCCGGCGCTAGTCCAGGGGCGGCCTTTGCCGCGCTCCAGGCCGGTACAGGATTTCCGGATGGCCCAGGCGAATCTCTATAAACCGAATATCCTGCCGCCGCCCCGGCAGGTCCCTCGGATCAACACCCAGTTCGGCAGGCTGCAGCCGGTCGCGCTGGCCCCGGGCCACGGTCTCCCGGGCACGGCGTTGCCCTCCCGGGCCACGATGCCCCTGACTCCGAACATGGAACGGCAGATCCAAAGTTTGCCCCCGCAGCAGCGGTTCACCCCGGCCCCCTCCTACCGGCCGGCCGCGGCGACTCCTCCGGGGCAGCCTCAACCCGGCTTCCAGCCCAGGCCCGGTCAGGCGCAACCCGGGATTCCTCCCCAGATTGAGCGGGTCCAACCCGGCGCGCCCACCAGACCGGGACAGGTCCAGCCTGGCAGCCCGCCGCCAGCGGGGCGGTTC
>JBAZKX010000161.1:0-5782 GCA_041650575.1 Desulfobaccales bacterium | reverse complement strand
TTCCATTTTCGCCCCTATCTTCTTACCCAGGTGCGCCAGTCCGCTCCGAGGTCGCCCCGCAGGCGGTAGCGTTCCATCAGCCGGGGGCAGGGGCATTGCCGGCCGGTCGCGGCCAGGGCCGGGAGCAGCCGCAGGACCAAGTCCGGAAAGGCCGCTTCCACGGCTCGCACTCTGGCCATTTCCTCGGAGGTGGCCAGTCCTTCAAAGAGCACCCCCGGCTGGTAAGGCCGCTCCACCAGGCCCTCGGCGTAGTTCACCACGTAGGTTAGGCCTACGTAGCAGAACTCCAGTTCCCGGGCCAGGAAGACCTCCGGGGCCAGGGTCTGGCCCACCAGGTCGCCCCCCAGGAGGCGAAACTTGCGGATTTCCGCCGCGGTCTCGAGCCGCGGACCCGTGGTGGCCACATAGACCGCCCGGTCATGCACCGTAAAGGGCGCCCCGGCCAACTCCTTCAGCAGCGCCGCCCGCAGTTCCGGGCAAAACACGGGGTTATTTCGGATGAACCCCCAGCCCACCCCGGAATAAAAAGTGTGGGGGCCGCCCTTGCCTTCATCGAGCACGTCGTGGGGTATCACCAAATCCCCCGGGGCCATGGCCTCCTGGAGCGAACCGGGCGCCACCCAGGCCAGAATTTTTTCTACGCCCAGGGCTTTCAAGGCATAGAGGTTGGCCCGAAGATTGAGGAAGGGGGCGGACAGGTCGTAGCCCGCTTCGCCGTGCCGGGAGAGGACCGCAAAATCCAGACCGCCGTGCCGGAACCAATGCACCGGCCGGCTGTCGCCGTAGGGCGTAGGATAGACCTCGGTCTTCTCGGGCTTCAGACCCGCGGCCTCGAAAGCTTGATGCGCCCCCACCCGGGCAATGACCGCAATAGCTGGTTTCATATCAGTTGCCAGTTGACTCGTACTTTCGTCACTGACCACTGGCCACTGGCCACTGGCCACTGCCTACTGGCTTCTCTCCTCCAGGTTATACCGATGATCCCGCACCTGCGGCTCGTAGCCGCTTTGCCGGATGAGGGTTTCGATTTCATGGCGCTCCAGCCGGAAGCCCACGCCGGTGGCGGCCACCACGTTTTCTTCCAGCATGGTGGAGCCGAAATCGTCGGCCCCGAATTTCAGGGCCACCTGGGCCACTTTCGGGCCCTGGGTCACCCAGGAGACCTGGAGATGGGGCACGTTGTCCAGCACCAGACGCGAGATGGCCAGGGTGCGCAGGTACTCCACCGCGCCCAGGGCCTCGCCGCCCAGGTGGGTGCCGCCGGGCTGAAAGGTCCAGGGGATGAACGCGGTAAAGCCCCCGGTGTCGTCCTGGAGGTCCCGAATCCTAAACAGGTGCTCGAGCCGTTCCTCCCGGGTCTCCAGGTGGCCGAACATCATGGTGGCGCTGGTCTTCAAGCCCAAGCGATGCGCCGCGGCCATGACCTCCAGCCACTGGGAGCTGTTGCATTTTTGCTGGGAAATCTGCCGGCGCACCCGGTCCACCAGGATTTCGGCCCCGCCCCCGGGAATGGAGCTCAGCCCCGCGTCTCCCAGTCTCCCGATGAGTTCGGCTAGGCTGAGGCCGTTTTGTTCGGCCAGGAACCAGATCTCCGGCGGCGAAAAGCCGTGCACCGCCAGGCCGAAGTCCCGGATGAAGCTCACCAGTTCCAGGTAGTAGGCCAGCGGCAGCTCGGGGTTGAGGCCGCCCTGGAGCAGCACCCCGCTGCCGCCATAAGCCTTAAGTTCCGTGAGTTTGGCCGCCAGTTCGTCCCAAGACAGCACGTAGCCGTCGGGGGCCCCGGGCGAACGGTAGAAGGCGCAGAACCAGCAGCCCGAAATGCAGATATTAGTATAATTGATATTCCGGTCAATGACGAAGGTGACCCGCGGCTCAGGGTTGAGGCGCCGGCGCACTTGATCGGCCCAATTGCCCAACTCCAAGAGATCCCGCTCCCACAAGCGGTTGGCCTCATCTCGTTCTATCCGCCTGCCGGAAATCATCCTTCCACCTCTATGCAGGGATCAAGGGGCAGGGAGGGTGTAAAGAGGATTTCTCTAATCAAGTCCATGTCCCGCTTCATTACTTGACCTCCCAACCCCGTGCTTTCCTAAATCCCAAAAGATATTAGCTACTGATAACTGGCTACTGGCCACTGGCCACTATCTTATACAGCGTGTCCCGTTCCACCGGCTCGCAGCCCGCTTCCCGGATCAGCCCTTGCAACTGGGTGCGGCTCAGGCCCTGGGGGGTCTGGGCCCCGGCCATGTGGGTTATGCGCTCTTCCATCACGGTGCCGTCCACGTCGTCCACCCCGAAACACAGGGAAATCTGCGACAGCTTGGGCCCCAGCATCACCCAGAAGGCCTTGATGTGGGGAAAGTTGTCCAGCATCAGCCGGGAGATGGCCAGGGTCTTGAGGTCGTCAATGGCGCTGGGGCCGGCCAGATCGCTCAAGCCGGTGTTGGCAGGGTGGAAGGCCAGGGGAATGAAGGCCAGGAAGCCCCCGGTTTCATCCTGCGCCTCCCGCAGTCTGACCAGATGCTCCACCCGCTCCGCCACGGTCTCCATGTGGCCGTAAAGCATGGTGGCATTGGTGTTGAGCCCCTGGCGGTGCGCGGTCTGGGCCACCGTCAGCCAGCCCTCGGGGGAGAGCTTCTCCGGGCACAGGCTGGCGCGCACCCGTTTGCTGAAGACCTCGGCGCCGCCGCCGGGGAGCGACCCCAGGCCCGCCTCTTTCAGGGCCGCCAGGGTGTCGGCCACGGTCAGATTCGCCTGTTGGGCCAGGTGGGCCACCTCCACCGCGGTAAAGGCCTGGAGATGCACGTCCGGCCGCCGGGCCTTGATGCCCTTCAGCATGTCCAGGTAAAAATCCAGGGCCAGGTCGGGATGGCAGCCGCCCACGATGTGAATTTCGGTGATGGGCTCGTGTCCCCGCTCCTCCACCTTGGCGAAGATGTCCGCCAGGCTCATCTCATAAGCCCCGGGGTCCCCGGCCTTACGTCCGAACGCGCAGAACTTGCAGCCGTTGACGCAGATGTTGGAATAATTGATGTGCTGGTTATAGATGTAAAAGGCCTTGCGGCCATGGAGGCGTTCCCGCACCATCTGGGCCAGGCGCCCCACCCCCAACAAGTCGGGGCTCTCGAACAGGGTGCAGCCGTCTTCCGGAGCCAAGCGCTGCCCCGCCGCCACCTTGTCATATATGGGCCTAAGCCGCGGGTCCTGAATGCCTGAAACCACCATGCCTCTGCCTCCTTTATGACCGACTGGTCATATGTGGTACAAAAAAAATTAATTCATTTTCATGTAGGGGGGCACCTGCGTGTGCCCCCTGATATTAGGGCCGATCATCACGCCATCAGCCCTTCCTTCAGCAGGAAAATCAGTTCCCGGATATGTTTATGAATGGCTGCGTCCGAGGCCTGATGCAGCCCCAGCGTCACATCCAGGGCCGGCACCGCCACGGCCTGGAGGAAGCGGTCGAACACCGCGTCCAGCAGAAACAGCACCGCGTCCCGGGGCACTCCGGGGCGCAGTTCCCCCCGGGCCTGGGCCCGGCGCACCAGTGAGGCGAAGTACTCCGTGGCGTGGCGCCGCACCGCGGCCAGGAATTCCTCCCGAAAGGGCACGTTTTTATCCAACTGAATCTTAAGATAGAGGCTGAAAATCCGGGGATGTTCCCGGGAGAAGGCCACTCCCGCCAGCAGGGATTTTTCCAGGCGGGTGAAAAAATTCTCCTCCAGGGTCTCTTCCTTAACCGTGGTCAGGGTGCGCCCCACCACCTTCAGGGCGTACTCGAAGATGTAGTGAAAAATCCCCTCTTTGTTGGGAAAATACTGGTACAGCGACCCCTTGGCGATCCCCGCCTGGGCCACCACGCGGTTGAGCGACGCTGCCTGATAACCCTGGTCGGCAAACTCGGCCAGGGCCGCGTCCAACACCCGTTCCTGCTTGTCAGGGGGCAGGTGCCGAAAGGTGGAGAGGGTCGATTCATTCATGACCACTCGGTCATAACAAATTTCACCTTTAACTGTCAAGGCTTATCCTCTCCGGGGTCCTATTCCCTTGACAACTCCCCTTTCTTCGTGTTAGTTAGCAATGATATTAAATAGTTAGTGTCGATAGAACCCCACCCTGTCCCCTTACGGGGATTGGGGCAGCGGGCTTGGGGGAGGGGGTAAGGGCCTTTTACGAAAAAGCCCTTAGCCCTCTCCCCCTAATATCTTTCACAAGGATCACCATGGGCGAAATTCTGGATAAGGTCTACGATCCCCAGCGGATCGAGACCAAGTGGTATCAGTATTGGGAAGACCGCGGGCTGTTCCACGCCCGGGCCGACGGCGCCAAGCCCGGCTTTTGCGTCGTCATCCCGCCCCCTAACGTCACCGGCGTCCTGCACATGGGCCACGCCCTCAATAACACCCTGCAGGACATTCTCATCCGCTTCAAGCGCATGGACGGCTTCGACGCCCTGTGGATGCCGGGCACCGACCACGCCGGCATCGCCACCCAGAACGTGGTGGAACGCCAGCTCGCCGCCGAGGGCAAGGACCGCCACGCCCTGGGCCGGGACGCCTTTATTAAGCGGGTCTGGGAGTGGAAGGCCCAATCCGGCGGCCAGATCATCACCCAGCTCAAGCGCCTGGGTTGCTCCTGCGACTGGAGCCGGGAACGCTTCACCATGGACGAGGGCCTCTCCCGGGCGGTCCGGGAAGTCTTCGTGCGCCTCTATGAGGAAGGTCTGATCTACAAGGGCGACTATATCATCAACTGGTGCCCCCGCTGCCGGACGGCCCTGGCCGACCTCGAGGTCGAGCACGATCCCCATGAGGGCCATCTCTACCACATCAAATATCCCCGGGTCGACGGCCAGGGCGCTATTACCGTGGCCACCACCCGCCCCGAAACCCTCCTGGGGGACACCGCGGTGGCGGTGCATCCCGACGATAAGCGCTACCGGGCCTTTCACGGCGCCCTGCTGCGCCTGCCGGTGCTGGGCCGGGAAATCCCGGTGATCGCCGACCCCTATGTCACCCCGGAGTTTGGCACCGGCGCCCTGAAAATCACTCCGGCCCACGACTTCAACGACTTCGAGGTGGCCCGGCGCCACAACCTGCCCGCCATCCAGGTCATTGACGAAGCCGGCAACATGACCAAAGAAGCCGGGCCCAAGTACGTGGGCATGGACCGCTTCGTCTGCCGCGAGCAGATCGTCAAGGACCTTAAAAAACTTGGCCTCCTGGACAAGGTCGAGCCCTACGTGGTGCCCACGGGCCACTGCTACCGCTGCAAGGTCATCGTTGAGCCCCTGATCTCCAAGCAGTGGTTTGTGGCCGTCAAGACCCTGGCCGAGGCGGCCCTGGCCGCGGTGGAAGACGGCCGCACCCGGCTCATCCCGTCCAACTGGGATAGGAGCTATTACGACTGGATGACCAATATCCGGGACTGGTGCATCTCCCGCCAGATCTGGTGGGGCCACCGCATCCCGGCCTGGACCTGCGCCGCCTGCGGCCAGGTCATCGTCAGCCGGGAGGACCCGGATCGCTGCCCCTGCGGCGGCGACCTGGTTCAGGAAACCGACGTCCTGGACACCTGGTTTTCCTCGGCCCTGTGGCCCTTCTCCACCCTGGGCTGGCCGGATAACACCCCCGAAGTCAAGCTCTTTTATCCCACCTCCGTCCTGGTCACCGCCTTCGACATCCTCTTTTTCTGGGTGGCCCGCATGATGATGATGGGACTCCACTTCATGGGCGAGGTCCCCTTCCGGGAGGTTTACATCCACGCCCTGGTGCGCGACCCC
>JBAZKX010000160.1:0-5814 GCA_041650575.1 Desulfobaccales bacterium | reverse complement strand
TCCACCGGGCTAAATTGGTCTTGAGCGGCGCCGCAGATGGGACAGACCCATTCCGGCGGCAATTTATCGAAAGCGGTATTGGGGGGCACATGGTTGTCCGGATCACCTTCGGCCGGATCATAGATATAACCACAGACCTGACATTGGTATTTCTGCATGGCTTCCTCCTGGGCTCAGGGCAGTCGGCCCCGGGTCAGATCCCGAATCAGTTCAGGCCCGGCGGCAAAAGAATTGAGATAATAATCCGCGCTCAAGGTGGGGTTGCGGTAGGCCACGAACGCCACGCCGGCATTGGCGGCAAATTTCTCATCCACCCGGGAGTCGCCGATATAGATGGCATCCGCAGGCTTCAGGCGGAAGTGCTCGAGGATGCGCTCAAACGACTCCGGGTGGGGCTTGGGCCGGCTGACGTCCTGGGCGGAGACCACCAGATCAAAGTCGTCCGTCAGCCCGTGGTACAAAAGCACGGCCCGGGTGGTGGTGGTGCGGTTGGTGGCCAGGGCCGTAAACCAGTTTTGCCGCAGGAACCGGAGAAACTCCCGCAGGTGCGGCTCCTCCACCATCATGGCGATAAAGGGATCATAATCGAAGGCCCGGGCGAAGCGGTAGACCGCCTCCAGGTCGAACCAGCCCTGGAAGATATGCTCCAGGGATTCCGAGACGGTATGGCTGTGGATATAGTCCACGGCTTCGGGGCTGAGGTCCGGCCGGTCGAAGTGGGCCAGGATGGCATTGTAGAACGCGATGTTGGCCTGCCGGGAATCGAACAGGACGCCGTCGCAATCAAAAGCTACCAGTTTGATCAAGGTATGGTTCCGCCATAGTTGGCGGCTGATGGGGCGTCGCCGCCCGGGACCGCCGGCCGCTGATAATATTAAACTAAAATCATATCAAATTATTGTCAATTATCAATGGGAGTTGGAAAAAAGGAAAAAAACTCCGGCCGAGGTAGGCGGAGGCCGCGGAATTGAGGGCCGCGGGGTTCTCCAAAGGGTTTTCCTGCCGTTCGGCGATGCGGCCCCGCCGCGGTTTTGTCCTTGCTTTTCCGTCCCGGTTCTCCCAAAATCTAGGCTTATGACGAACCCACCGTTAAGCCTTCGGCTGGCCGCCGTCCGGGAGTTGCTGCCCTCCCGGGAGGTTGACGCCTTGCTGATCTCCGGCCCCGAAAACCGCCGTTACCTCAGCGGCTTCACCGCCGACGACCCCGACTGGGGCATGCTCCTGGTGACTGCCGAGGCGGCCCTGCTCCTCACCGATTTCCGCTACCAAACCTGGGCGCAGCAGGAAGTGCGCGACTTCGAAGTGCTGATCTACAAAATCGACCTGGGAGAAACCCTGGCCGAGCTCCTTAAACGCCTGGGAGTGCAGCGGCTGGGGTTTGAGGCGGGATATCTCACCTACCGGCAGTATCAGCGTCTCACCCAGACCGCAACCGGAGCAGGCCTGACGGTGGCCTGGGAGCCTTTGGAAGGCCTGGTGGAAGGCCTGCGGGAGAAAAAGACCGAGGCGGAGCTGGCCGTCATGCGCCGGGCCCTGGCTTTGACCGAAACTGTGATGCGCCAGGTGGCCGGAGAACTCACTCCGGGTTTAACTGAGGCTGAGGTGGCCTGGGAGATCGAAAAGTGCCTGCGGCAAGGCGGGGCCGAGGGCCTGGCCTTCCCGTCCATCGTGGCCGCGGGGCCCAACAGCGCCCGTCCCCACCACCACCCCGGGGACTATGTCATTCAGGCCGGGGAACCCATTATCATCGACATGGGGGCCAGGATTGACGGCTACTGCGCGGATATGACCCGCACCTTCATCATCGGGCCTCCGGACGAGCAGTTCCGGAAGATCTACTCCCTGGTGCGCCGGGCCCAGGCCCGGGCCGAAGCGGGACTCAAGGCGGGCCTGGACAGCCTGGCAGGCGATCAACTGGCCCGGGAGGTGATTGCCGCCGCCGGTTACGGCGAGGCCTTCGGCCATTCTCTGGGGCACGGGGTGGGGCTGGCGGTGCATGAGGCCCCGGCCCTGAGCCCGGCCGAGGCCCGAAGGACCGTGCTGGCGGCCGGGGCGGTGGTGACGGTGGAGCCGGGCATCTACCTCACCGGCTGGGGCGGGGTCCGCCTGGAGGATATGGTCCTGCTGCACCCCGAGGGGGCCGAGGTGCTGAATCAACCCGGATATTTTTATGAGTGGGGCGCAGAGGATTTGTAAAGCAAGGCGAAAAGGCGAAAAGGCGAAAAGGGATAAGAGCACGATGCTTATCCCCAGCTCTTTATGCAATTTGAAGGGAAGCGAAGAGAGACCAAAAATCGGGGGCTGCCAAAAGTTTTTTCCCTTTTCCCCTCTTCGCCTTTTTCCCTTTTCGCCTTTTATTATGTATTCCGGTCCCGGGCCTGGATATCGCAGACCATGACCACCAGGTCGCTGCTCTTCCCGCCGGGGTCCTTGACCAGGTCTTCGAACACCGCTTTCACGGAGAACCCGGCCTTCTTAAAGACGGCAAAAGCCGCGGTGGCCTGGAGGTGAATCTCGGCTATCAGCTTTTCCAGGCCGAATTCCCCTGCCAGTTCGACGAGCTCGTTGATCAGCAAGGTTGCCAGGCCCCGGTTCTGGTAATCTTTGGCCACTACCACCCTGACGTTCCCCAGGTGCCGCTTCCAGCCCACCTTGCGCATGTGCAGGGTGGCGTCCCCGACGATGCGGCCGCCGGCTTCCGCCACCAGGGGAAAGACCCGGTTGGAGTCGATGTGGTTCACCCAGTGATCGATCACCGCCGGGTCCCGGACGTCATTGCGCAGGAAGTTCAATTCCTTGGCATCGAGACGCCGGAAAAAATCCAGCAGCTTCTCCCGATCCTCTTTGACCAAAGGCCGCAGCGTCACCCGGGAACCGTCTTTCAGCACCCCCTCCTTCTTGTATGCCATCCTCTCGCCCCCTTTTCGGTGTAAGAGCAGTTAGCAGTTAGCGGTTAGCAGTCAGCAGTCAGAGGGTTTTGTGTCATTCGGGATGATTCTTCCTGCCCATTTTGCCAAAAACCAAAAACCAAAAACTAACTGCTAATTGCTAACAGCTAACTGCTTTTCCTAAGCCCCCTGGGCCAGGCGCTCCGCTAAAAAAGGCGGCAGCCCCGCGGCCAGGATGCGGCGTTGCGCCCCGCGGATATCATAGGGGGCGGATTTGAACTGGATGGAGAACTCCTGGTCGTCGAAAATGGCGTAGGCGGCTTCGGGATTGCCGTCCCGGGGCTGGCCCACGCTGCCGGGGTTGATAAGATAATGTTCGTTCCGGGATAACCGCATTTTATCGGGGGAAATGCGCCGGAGGGCCACGGTCCCCCGGATATCCCGGTACCACAGGGCCCGCCGGTGGGTGTGTCCGAAAAAGCAGACTCGCAGATCAGGGTGGTGGAACAGGTGCTTTAAGACCCGCTTGCCCTGGAAATGGTAAGCGATATAGGTATCGGGGCTGCCCGGGGTGCCGTGGCAGGCCAGAAAGACACCCGGTTGTTCTTTCAGCAAAGGCAATCCCTGGAGAAATTCCAGGAATTCCGGGCGGACCTGCTCCCGGCACCACATCAGGGCTTCGTAGGCGATGATGTTAAAATGCTGAGCCCGTTCCGGATCGAACAGGGCCAGGTCGTGGTTGCCCGCCAGACTCCAGACGTTGCGGCCCTGGAGCAGTTCCAGGCACTCGTTGGGACTGGCGTTGTAGCCCACCAGGTCTCCCAGGTTCAAGATGGCGTCCACGCCCTCCTGGTCGATGTGTGCCAGGACGCAGTCCAGGGCTTCCAGGTTGCTGTGGATATCGGCAATGACGGCCAGGCGCATGATGGGTTCCGGGTTCCGGGTTTAAGGTGGCAACCTGAGCATGGTTCACACCTCTGACACTGCTATTCTTGCTTAAATAAGAAGATAATTAAACAGTTTTTTTCCTTATGGGGGACTCCCCTCGGGGCCAGGGCCTAAAACCGCGCTTAATCCGAACCCGGACGCCCAAAATCTTCAACCGACAACCGGCCTCGCCCCCGCCTGCCTTCCTTGACTTTTCCGGGGATTTTGTTACGTTTTGGCCACCATGGAACCCGGCGACATTGTCGAATTCTTCGAAGAAAAGCGGATTATCTGCGGACTCATCCTGGAATTGAAAGGGGAGCGGCTGCATGTGCTGGCCCAGACCAACCGGGAGATGACCGTGGCGGGCAAGCGGATTCTGCACGTGGGGCCGCGCCTGCCCGTGGCGTCTTTGTCCCGCCGGGAGATGGTGAGCCGCCTGGAGGACACCGCCAAAGAGCGCGAGGCTCTCAAGGGTTCCATCGACTTGGAAGAGCTGTGGGAGCTGCTGGCCGCGGAAGATCAGGCCGTGACGGTGGCCGAGATGGCGGATTTGTGGTTCGGCCAGACCTCCCCGGACCAGGTGGCCGCCACCGGCCGCTGCCTGAGAGAGGACCGCTTTCTCTTCAAGCAGAAAGACGGCCTGGTCATTCCCAATGCCCCGGAGGTGGTGCAACAGCTCAAAGAGCAACATTTCCGGGAGCTGGCCCGGCGCCAGGAATTGGAGGACATCGCCGCCTGGCTGCAGGCGGTCTGGGAAGGGCGGCACGCCACGGCCGGCTCCTGGCAGGCCGCGGTGGTGGAGGTCTTGCGCCAGATGGCGGTCAAAGGCGCCGAGGCCCCCGATTACCCCCAGGGGAAGGCCTATCTGGACGCGGCCCGGCTCCATCCCGGGGAGGCCCCGTTTCGCCTGCTGGTCCGGCTGGGGGTCTTCCAGGAAGATGAAGACCTGGACCTGCACCGGCTGGAGATCCCGCTGGAGTTTTCTCCCGAGGCCCTGGGCCTGGCCCGGCGCCTCACCCAGGACGCGCCGCCCGACCCATATGCGGCCCGGCGGCGAGACCTGACCCACCTGGACCTGATGACCATCGACGGCGAGCGCACCCGGGACTTCGACGACGCCCTGAGCCTGGAGGAAGTGCCGGAAGGCTGGCGCCTGGGGATACATATCGCCGACGTCTCGGCCCACGTGCAGCCCCACACCCCCCTGGACCTGGAGGCCCAGGAGCGAGGCACTTCCATCTATCTGCCCGAACGGCGGCTGCCCATGCTGCCGGAGGACATCTCCGAAGACACCGTGAGCCTGCTGGCCCATCGGGAACGCCTGGGTTTAAGCTTTCTGGTGACCCTGACCCCGGATGCCGAGGTCAAGGACTGGGAGATCGTCCCCAGCCTCATCAAAGTGGCTCGCCGCCTGACCTACCATGAGGTTGACGCCCTCCTGGCGCAGGACCGGCACCTCATTAGCCTGGCCCGCCTGACGCAGCGCCTCAAGGAGCGGCGGCTGGCCGAGGGCGGCTATGAGCTCAAGCTGCCGGAGGTCTGGGTCACCTTCACGGCCCAGGGCGATATCCAGGTGATTGTGGAAGACCAGGAGACCGCCAGCCGTCAACTGGTGGCCGAAGCCATGGTGCTGGCCAATTCCCTGGCGTCCCGCTTCCTGGTGGATCAAGGCGTGGCCGCCCTCTACCGCTCTCAACCCGAACCCCGGGAGCCCATTAAACCCTTCCCCGACAAGACCCTCCTGGAACTCTGGCAGGACCGCCGCCGCCTGAGCCGGGTGGTGATGGACCTTTCGCCTGCGCCCCATTGGGGCTTGGGGCTGCCATGCTATACCTTTGCCACCTCTCCCATCCGTCGCTACCTGGACCTGGTGATCCACCGGCAACTCCTGGCCGCGGTGAGCGAACAGGCGCCGCCTTACGGCCCCGAAGACCTGGCGAGGATCCTGGCTACCATCGAGCCGGCCATGCGCCGGGCCGGGCAACTCAAAACCCGG
>JBAZKX010000159.1:0-5846 GCA_041650575.1 Desulfobaccales bacterium | reverse complement strand
GCTCCCCAGCCGCCTGAACCGGCGGGAGAAGAGGGGGAAGGGCCCCTGGAGCAGGGGCCTTCCCCGCCAATTCCCCGGGTCATGTAGCTACTGAAGGCGGGATGCGCTTCGCTTTCCCGCTCTACGGCGCCGGCCGCAGTCCCGATGATTGCAAAAATTCATGCCCAGGGTCATAATCTCTCCCAGGAGATCATGACTCATGCCGGAACCCCTGCGCCTCACCGACGTCCTCAAAGGCTACACCTACGACCAGGATAAGCTCCTGACCCCGGAGGAGACCATCCGCCGGGTCAGAGAGCGCCTGAGCCGCCTCGACCTCAAGCTCCTTCAGGACACCATGCGCATCGATTCCGGCCGCCTGGACATCCCCGTCTATCTAAGCCTCCTGGACGTGGACGCCCGCCGGGTGGTCCCAACCCACAAGCAGATGGGCAAAGGCGCCACTCCGGTCCAGGCCGAAGCCAGCGCCCTCATGGAGTTGGTGGAGCGCTTCAGCTTCTTTGACTATATCGAGGCAGGCCCGCTGGTCTATGCCACCCCTCGGCAGTTAAAGGGAGAGGCCCTGCCCTTCTCTTATCTGGCCCGCTCCCTCTTCGACGCCACCCCCGAGGCCGCGGCCGCTGCCCGGCTCTATGAGGACTGGCCCCTGTATTTCGTGCCGGCCACCAACCTCGCCACCGGCGCCGCGGTCTATCTGCCCATCCACTGGTTCTACCTGATCGAGGAATACAACGGTCCGGCCGCAGGCAACTGCCTGGAGGAGGCCATCCTCCAGGGCCTGTGCGAAGTGGTGGAACGCCACGTGGGCTCAGTGATCAGCCACGACCGCCTCCCCACCCCGGTCATCGATCCCGACTCGGTCACGGACCCCGTGGCCCGGGACCTGCTGGCCAAGTTCAGCCGCAACGGCATTATCGTGCACCTGAGGGACTTCTCCCTGGATACCGGCATCCCCACGGTGGCGGCCCTGGCCTACGACCCGTCCACGTTCCCGGAAAACAGCGAAATCGTCTTCGCCGCGGGCACCACCACCGACCCCGCCAAGTCCCTGATCCGGGCCTTGACCGAAGTGGCCCAACTGGCCGGGGATTTTCACCGCCGCACCAGCTACCGGCCCACTCTGCCCAAATATGAGACCCTGGAGGAGGCGGCCTACCTCATGGCCCCCGGCCCCGTCGTACCCCTGGAGAGCCTCCCCGGCCTGGCCCGGCCCAACCTTAAGGACGAGATCAACGGCTGCACCGCGGCCCTGGCCCGCCTGGGACTCGAGGCCTTCGTAGTCAACACCACCCACCCCCGCCTGGACCTCCCCACGGTGTACGTGCTGGTCCCCGGCACCCATTTCCTCGAACGCACCCGGGATGCCAACGTCATCTTTCACCTGGCCAAGGTGGCGGCGCTCTACGCCTCCCCCCAGGAGGCCCTGGCGGCCCTGGAGCGCCTCGACGCCGCCTTCCCCGACCGCTTCGAGGTCCACTTTTTCACAGGCCTGGCCCTGGAAAACCAGGACCGCGCCGCCGAGGCCCTGGAGCATTTCCGCCGGGCCCTGGCGCTGAACCCACCGGCCCTCGAAATTCCCAGCATCTACGTGCATCTGGGCGCCTGCCACAAGGACCTGGGGGATTTTAGCGCGGCCGCTGAGGCCTTCACCCAGGCCCTGACCCTGTCCCCTCGCCTGAAAGAGGCCCACCATCTGCTGGGATTCTGCTGTTTCAAGCTGGAGGATTATCAACAGGCAGTGGAGTGCTTCGAGAAGGTTATCGAACTAGACCCGGGCTCGGCCATCGACTACGCCAACCTGGGGATCAATCTGCAGCGCCTGGGCCATCGCCAGGAAGCCGCCTATGTCCTCAAACAGGCCCTGGAGCTGGACCCCACCCTGGACTTCGCCGCCCGGGTGCTGGCGGAGTTGGAGGGTTGAGAGCCGGGTGAAGCCGTTACCTTTCCCTGGCCACTGGCCACTAATTGCACCTCATTGTCCCGGCTCCCCGCCTGCCAGGCTATTTTTCATTGACGTCTTCGAAAAAATGAGTAAATTATTATCTTATTAGCCTCATATCGCTGAGGCTAACCGCTGAATTCTCCGATACCCCATCGGAGAAGCGGGGGACCCGATCTTCTGGGGCGAATCCGCGTATGCGGTAGGGCAAGACACCTCCTGCCCGAGCCCGGCAGCTAACCCCGTAAGCAGGAGGAGGAAATGCCGGACATCCGTGTCGTGGCGCCCCCGGCGCCAGTTGCTTGTCGCCCCCAGAACGTTTTCCGGGAAAAATCCCAACAGTTTAGCGCCTTATCCGGCTGCCGAGGCTACAGTCCCGGAGCCGTGCCGGAGCCGCCCCCCATACCGGATTCCCACTCCCCTTGACTGGCGCGATCTAGTCCTCATGGCTGATAGTACACCGCCTGGGCGGAGCCTCGCTCTGCCGAGTCTGGTTTTGAGCCGCCGGCGTTCCCCGCCATGGGCCCGGTGGACCTATGATGTGACCTGTAGCACCTGATGGGACTGATCTCCATGAAATCCGTCATCCTGATAATACTCAACCTGGGTCTGGTGGCCCTCTTCATCTATCTCTACCGGAACCGGGAACTTCTCTCCTACCATCATAAAGGACGCTGGTGGCTCACCTGGCTGGCCATCGGGGTCATCACCCTGATGGACGAGTTCACCTCCATCTTTTACGTGCCCGCCGAAGCCTACCGTTTCATCGGCCTCGCCGCCATCGTCTTCATTGCCATCACCAGCGTGCTGATCAGATTTTTTAGCACCCGGCTGACGGAGATCGCCGAGATCCTGGAACAGCACGGCCTCATCGGCGGCGGGGTCTATTCTTTTTCTTACCTGGTCCTGGGACCCATGGTGTCCTTTATCGCCGTGGCCTCCATCATGGTGGACTATATCCTCACCGCCTGCATCTCCGCGGTCAGTGCGGTAGCTAACGCCACCTCCTTTTTCAGCTTATCGGAGCCCATGAAGCTCGTCCTGGTGCTGGGCGTTATTTGGGGGGTGGCTGGTTTGAATATCCTGGGCATTCGGGAAAATGCCCGGTTCACATTCATGATCTTTATCGGCGCGGCCATCATCATGATGAACCTGATCGTCTCGGGGATTCTCAATCTGGATCAGGGCTCGTTGGGGCAGATACAGCAATCGGCCAAGATTGCCGCCGAACAGGTGCAGACCGGCACCTGGAGCGGGGATTACTCCCGCTTCATCTCCCATATCGCTTTCTGTATCCTGGCTTATTCCGGGGTGGAATCGGTGCTCCAGACCGCAGGGTTGGTGCGCAGTTGGCAGGAGATCCGCAAGGCCTATCTCTTCCTGGGCCTGACCGTCGGCATCGTCACCCCCCTGGTGGCCGCCCTGGCCTTGTCCGCGCCCATTGATTTCAAGCAGCACGAAGGCGACTTGATCACCCATTACGCCTCCATGCTCAACGGCGTCGGCTTTGGCGTCTTGGTGGCGGCCCTGGCCAGCGTCACCCTTAGCATGGCCATCAACACCGCGTTTGTGGCCTCCAGCGAATTGATGGAACGGGTGGCCCACCGTTACGGTTTCTTCTGGCTCATCGCCACCAACCGCCGGCAATCCCTTTATCGCATCCACCTGTTGAGCGCCACCTTTTTCTCCGGCATCATCTTTCTTACTTCCGGCAGCCAATCCCTGCTGGCGGATATGTACGCCCTGGGGATTCTCGCCAGCTTCTCTATCAATGTGGGCGCGCTCATCCTCTACCGCTATTTCATGGGCACCAAGGACGTCAAATATTTCACCAACCGCGCCGGCACCCTGGTTTTATGGGTTATCCTGCTAAGCTGCTTCTTGTTTTTGGCTTATGACAAGCATTATGCCACCCTGCTCTGGGGTACGGTTACGGTCCTGATGCTGGTGGCAGGATTTATGGTATCCAGGTCTCGGGGCCCGGAAAAGAAAGAGATCGCCCAGGCTGACAGCGAGATGGATATGATCCTGCGTTTGGCCGAGTCCGACGCTCCCGAGATCCATTTATATTTCCGGCGTTCCGAGGAGTCGGACCACACCGCGATCAAGAACAATGAGGCCTATATCACCTTCTTCAGTCCCCGGGCCGGCATACCCCCCAAAACGGCCGCCAACCACTACCGTTTCCCCCTAACCAAGATCAGCCTCTACCACCGCATGTTAAGCCTTTTGAAAGTGGTGGAATATGAACTGGCGGATCGCCAGGTGGTGGTCCACTTCGGCTGGCCGCTATCTTCCTGGTGGGACCGGATGGCCGTGGGGGTCATGGTCTTCAACCTGATGCGCCTGCCCCGGATGTTCCCCCAATTCGAGTTTGACATCCGCTATTTCCGCCGGGCCCCGGCGCGGCCTCAACCCGCCACCACAGGACCCTGACCGGTCAGCGCGTCAGGGGAGCAAGGCACTTGCATAAGAAATTATTGCGACCCTTAATATAAGGATGATAGAATCCACCCCGCGGTAGCCGGGAAAGGCTGCCGCGCGTTCCCGCTTCATCAGGACTGCCCCGGATTCCCAATCGGCGAGGCCGCTCCCTTGTACCTGAAGCCCATTCTCCTGATCGTCATCAACCTGGCTCTGGTCGGGGTCTTCGTCGTGCTGCTGCGCAAACCGGGGCGGCTCTCCTACTATCAGAACGGGCGCTGGTGGCTCACCTGGCTGTCGGTAGCGGTCATCACCCTGATGGACGAGCTCACCTCGGTGTTTTACGCCCCCGCCGAGGCCTACCGCTTCATCGGCTTGAGCGCCATCGTCTTCATCGCCTTCACCGCAGTGTTCGTCCACTACATGACCACCCGGCTGGTGGAGATCGCCGAAATCCTGGAGCACCACAATCTTATCGGCGGCGGGGTCTATTCCTTTTCCTATCTGGTGATGGGTCCCCTGGTCTCTTTCGTGGCGGTGGCTTCCATCATGGTAGACTACATCCTCACCGCCTGTATCTCGGCCGTGAGCGCGGTCTTAAACGCCACCTCCTTCTTCCACCTGCCGCACCACATCGTCATGCTCCTGGTGCTGGTGACCATTTGGGTTATTGCCGGCCTTAATGTCCTGGGCATCAAGGAGAACGCCCGGGTCACCTTCACCATCTTTATTGCCGCGGCCTTGATTTTCGCCACCCTCATCGTCTCCGGTATTCTGGCCCTCGACAGCTTTTCCATAGGAAGGCTCAAAGAAGCCGCCACCAAAACCGCTTCGGATCTGCACCCCGGCTCATTCTTCGGGAGTTACCATATCTTTATCGCCCATATCGCCTTCTGTATCCTGGCTTATTCGGGGGTGGAGTCCGTGCTCCAGACTGCCGGCCTGGTGCGCAGTTGGAAGGAGATCAGCAAGGCCTACATCTTCCTGGCCTGCACCGTAGGCCTGGTGACTCCCCTGATCGCCGCTCTGGCCTTGTCCGCCAACATCGATTTCCATCTGCATGAAGGCGACCTCATCACCCATTACGCCACCCTCTTGAACGGCCTGCCCTTTGGCGTCATGGTGGCGATTCTGGCCAGCTTCACCCTGATCATGGCGGTGAACACCGCGTTCGTGGCCTCCAGCGAACTTATCGAACGGGTGGCCCACCGCTACGGCTTTCACTGGATCATCGTCACCAACCGGCGCCAGTCCCTCTATCGCATCCACCTGGCCAACGCCGCCTTCTTCTCCATCATCATCGTGATCACGTCGGGCCGGCAGGAAACCCTGGCGGATATGTACGCCCTGGGCCTCCTGGCCAGCTTCTGCATCAACATGGGCGCCCTGATCATCTACCGCTACTACATGGGCACCAAGGAACTCATCCACTTTCACACCTCCCGCCTGGTCACCCTGATCATGTGGGAGGTGTGAAAGTGGA
>JBAZKX010000158.1:0-5896 GCA_041650575.1 Desulfobaccales bacterium | reverse complement strand
TTGCTGGCCCAAGCCGAGACCCGGTTGGGCTATGCCACGCTTCCCGCCCCTATGTCCGGAGTAGTTCTCTCGAAAAACGTGGAACCGGGGGAATACGTCGTTCCGGGGACCCCGGTGGTTACCGTGGGCGACCTGGAGAGGCCGTGGTTGCGCGCCTATATCAATGAAACCGACCTGGGCCGGGTGAAAGTGGGGCAGATGGTGCGGGTCACCACCGACACTTATCCCGGCAACGTTTATGAAGGCCGCCTCTCTTTCATCTCTTCCCAGGCCGAGTTTACCCCGAAGAACGTCCAGACGGAAAAGGAGCGGGTGAAGCTGGTCTACCGGGTGAAAGTTGACATCGCCAACCCCGAGATGGAGCTGAAACCCGGCATGCCCGCGGACGCCGACATCCTGGCAGGCGCAAGCGGTGAATGATGGCTGCCATCAAAACCGAGGCCCTGACGAAGGCCTTCGACGGCAAGGCCGCAGTGGAAGGGCTGACTCTCACGGTGGCCGAAGGGGAGCTATTTGGCCTGGTGGGGCCGGACGGGGCCGGCAAGACCACCACCATGCGGCTCCTGACTGCGATCATGACGCCCACCTCCGGGGAGGCCTGGGTGGCCGGCCGCCACACGGTGGCCGAAGCGGAAGCCATCAAGGAAGAAATCGGTTATATGAGCCAGCGCTTCGGCCTTTATCCTGACCTCAGCGTGATGGAGAACATCGACTTCTACGCTGACATCTATGAAGTCCCCCGCCAGGGCCGGGAAGACAAAATCGACCGTCTCCTGGGGTTCAGCGGCCTGTTGCCCTTCAAGAAACGCCTGGCCGGTAACCTCTCCGGCGGCATGAAACAGAAGCTCGGGCTGGCCTGCGCCCTGGTTCACACCCCCAAGGTGCTTTTTCTGGATGAACCCACCAACGGGGTGGACCCCGTCTCCCGCCGGGATTTCTGGCGGATGCTCTATCAATTGCTGCGGGAGCGGGTGACGATCTTCGTGTCCACCGCTTACCTGGATGAGGCCGAGCGCTGCGGCCGGGTGGGGTTGATCCACCGGGGCCGGCTCCTGGCCTGCGACGCGCCGGACGAGGTGAAAAAGCTGATGCAGGGGGAAATCATCGAGGTGCGGGCTACGGAGCCCCGGCGCGCCGCGGAGGTGCTGCGGGAAGGCCTGGAGCCCGGGGCGGTGGGCCTTTTCGGGGACCGGGTGCACATCGTCACCCGTGAGCCGGACCAGGTAACCACCCGGGCGCAAACCCTCCTTTCCCGGGCCGGCATTAACGTCATCGGCATCCGCCCCATAGAACCGACCCTGGAAGACGTGTTTGTCTCGGTTCTAGGCACTGAAGGGTTAGGTGAGGCCCATGAGCGCTCCTAGCAATGGCCTGGCCGTCACGGTCCGGGACCTGGAAAAACGCTTCGCCGGCTTCATCGCGGTCAATCGCGTCAGCTTTGAGGTAGACAGGGGGGAGATTTTCGGGTTCCTGGGCCCCAACGGCGCCGGTAAGTCCACCACCATCCGGATGCTCTGCGGCATCCTGGCCCCCAGCGGCGGTACGGGCACGGTGGCCGGCTACGACATCCGCACCCAACCGGAGCAGATCAAGGCGCACATCGGCTACATGAGCCAGAAGTTCTCCTTGTATGGCGACTTAACCGTAGAGGAGAACATCGACTTCTACAGCGGCATCTACCGCATCCCGCCGGAAAGGAAAAAGGAAAGGAAGGAATGGGTTATCGAGATGGCGGGCTTAAAGGAGCACCGGAACTCCAAGACCGCCATCCTGTCCGGAGGCTGGAAGCAGCGGCTCTCTTTGGGCTGCGCCATCCTCCACGAGCCGCCCATCATTTTCCTGGACGAACCCACCTCCGGGGTGGACCCCATCAGCCGCCGCCAGTTTTGGGACTTGATTTACCAGCTATCCGGAAAAGGGGTGACGGTGTTTGTCACCACGCACTATATGGATGAAGCCGAATATTGCGACCGCCTGGGCCTGATTTATCGCGGGGAGTTGATTGCCCTGGGAACCCCCGAGGCGCTCAAAACCCAACTCATGCACGAAGAGGTCCTGGAGGTGTGGTGCGACCGCCCCCAGGACGCCATGGGGGAAATCGAAAAACTGCCAGCCGTTAAAGAGGTGGCCCTGTTCGGCAAAGGTTTGCACGTAGTGGCCGAGGACGGCGAGGCTGCCGGCGCCGCGATCACCGACCTCCTGGCCGAGAAGGGTTACGCTCTTTTGCGGTTGGAAAAAATTGTTCCTTCCATGGAAGATGTGTTTGTATCTCTCATCGAAGCCCGGGACCGGGCGGAGATGGACCGCCGGGAGGTGAACCGATGAAACCCCGGCGGGTCTGGGCGGTGTCCCGCAAGGAATTCCTTCATATCCGGCGCGACCCCCGGAGTCTGGGCATGGCCATCGCCATCCCCATGCTGCTGCTGGTTTTGTTCGGCTATGCCCTGAAGCTCGACGTGGATAACGTCCCCATGGTGGTCTGGGATCAGAGCGAATCCCAGGCCAGCCGGGATTTCATCAGCGACTTTCGGGGTTCCAGGTATTTCTCCATTCTGGAGCAGGTCCGCAACTACCGGGAAGTGGAGCATGCCATTGATTCCGGCCGGGCCGTCCTGGGCCTCGTCATTCCCAGGGATTTCGCCGCGAACATCGAGTATGGCCGTCCGGCGCCGGTACAGTTGCTGGTGGACGGCAGCGACTCCAATACCGCCACCATTGCCATGGGCTATGCCGACGTCGTGGCCCAGACCTTTTCCGGCGATGTAGTCCTCAAGGAGATGCGGCGCCTGGGCGGGTCCGCCCCGCAGCCGCCCGCGGACCTGCGCTCCCGGGTCTGGTTCAATGCGGACCTGGAGTCCAAAAATTATATCATCCCCGGCCTGATCGCGGTGATCATGATGGTCATCGCCGCGCTCCTGACTTCTCTCACGGTGGCCCGGGAGTGGGAACAGGGCACCATGGAGCAGCTCATCTCCACGCCGGTAAAGGGCCGGGAGCTGATCCTGGGAAAGCTCTTGCCCTACTTTGCCATCGGCATGTTCGACGTGCTGTTGGCGGTCCTGGTGGGCGAATTTATGTTCCAGGTGCCGTTGCGGGGCAACGTGGCCCTGCTGTTCGCCATGGCGGCCATCTTCCTGGCCGGCGCCCTGTCCCTGGGCATGGTCATCAGCATCGCCACCAAGGGCCAGTTGCTGGCGAGCCAGCTGGCCATGGTGCTAACCTTCCTCCCCTCCTTCCTCCTGTCCGGATTCATGTATGCGATCAGCAACATGCCCCAAGCGATTCAGATCATCACTTACCTGATCCCGGCCAAGTATTTTGTGGCGCTTCTGAAGGGCATCTATCTAAAAGGGGTGGGACTGGAGATTTTGGCGGTGGAGGCGGGCCTGCTCACCATTTTCGGTGCGGCCATGGTCCTGGTGGCCAACCTGAAATTCAGGAAAACCCTGGAGTAGTCATGCTGGAACGCATCAAAAATATGCTCTTGAAGGAGTTCATTCAGATCTTTCGCGACCCCAGGATGAAGGGGGTCATTTTCATGATGCCCATTATCCAGGTGCTGGTCTTCGGCTATGCAGTCACCACCGACGTCAAGAACATTGCCACCGCGATTTACGATCTGGACCATAGTATTTCAAGCCGGGAACTGGTGGCTCGGTTCGTGAAGTCAGGTTACTTCAATATCGTGGAATACGTCGAGGATGACGCCCGGGCCCGGGAGTTGGTGGACCGGGGCCGGGCCATGGTGGTCCTGCGCCTGAACAAGGGCTTTGAAGATGAGCTGCGGGGCGGACGGACGGCCAAGGTGCAGCTCATCACGGACGGGACCGACTCCAACACCGCCGGCATCGTTCTGGACTACAGCGCCAAGATCCTCGGCAAGTTCTCCCAGGAAGTCCTGGTAGACCGGCTTTCCCGCCTCAAGGGCCGCATCTGGCGGCCCGGACGGGTGGACCTGCAAACCCGGGCCTGGTTCAATGAAAACCTGGAAAGTCGCAACTTTTACGTGCCGGGGGTAATCGCCATCATCGTCATGCTCATCACCCTGATGCTCACTAGTATGGCCGTAGTGCGGGAGAAAGAGATCGGCACCATGGAGCAGATCATGGTCACTCCCATTACCCCGGTGGAGTTCATCCTGGGCAAGACCGTGCCTTTCGCCCTCATCGGCTTCGCCGACGTGCTCGTTATCACCCTCATCGGCGTCTTCTGGTTCGAGGTCCCCATCCGGGGCAACCTGCTGCTCCTGTTCGCGGCCACCGCCCTTTACCTGATGACCACGCTGGGGGTGGGCCTGCTGATTTCCACGGTCAGCACCACCCAGCAGCAGGCCATGATGAGCACCTTCTTCTTCTATTTCCCGGCGGTGCTGCTGTCGGGGTTCATGTTCCCCATTGCCAACATGCCGGAAATTATCCAATGGCTCACCTACCTGAACCCTTTGCGCTATTTCCTGGTGGTCATCCGGGGCATCTTTCTTAAGGGTGTGGGGCCCGACATTCTCTGGCCCCAAATGGCGGCCCTGGCGGTCATGGGGGTCATCACCCTGTGGCTGGCTTCCCGCCGCTTCCAAAAGACCCTTGCCTGATCTCCAGGGGGAAGAAATTTTGGAATCACGAAATCCGTTAACAAGAGGAAGGCAATGAAATTACGGCATGCAAAAGTTGTTTATTGGGGCATGATACCCACAGTTTTAAGCGCTGTGGTCACCTTGTTGGGGACGATATTCCAGATACCCTCTTCGCACTTCCTTGGAAAATGTGCCCTTTTCATCGGTTTAACAGGGCTGATCCTGGCCCTCGTGACCGGCTTCAAGCTCAAGGGATTCCAGAAAGGAAATGCTCAAGTCCAAGCAATCCTGCAGAAACATAAAAGGTTATCAATCATCCTGGTGTGCATAGTTTTTTTCCTGACCCTTGTCCGGCTGCTGGCCGAACCCCTCTTTCTGAAGACCATTCATATGCCATATCTCCTGTTCAGCATAATCAGTGTTGGACTGGTTCTGGCCGTCAGGTATTTGGGCAGTCAGCTGACGCTATCGAAAAAAATAAATAATTCCTGCGGGCGTTAAAAGGAAAGGGCCATGAATACGTACCGTTGCCTATTTTTCCATGGAGATCGGCCTGGAAACAGGAATTCCAACCTATAGCGGAGGTTTAGGGGTACTGGCGGGGGATATGGTTCGCGCCGCTGCTGACCTCAAAGTGCCCATGGTTGCCGTCACCCTGCTGCATCGGAAAGGATACTTTTACCAGAGGCTGGATGCCGGCGGGGGGCAGAGCGAAGAACCGGTGGTGTGGATAGCTGAGGATTTTTTGGCGGAGATGCCCCAGAGAACCTCCGTTACCGTGGAAGGGCGGACGATCCATCTTCGCTCCTGGAAATATGAAGTCGAGGGGATTGGCGGATTCCAGGTGCCGGTTTACTTCTTGGATGCCAACCTTCCGGAAAATTCCGATTGGGATCGAACTCTGACCGATTTTCTTTATGGCGGCGATTCCCGTTACCGCCTCTGCCAGGAAGTGATCCTGGGGATCGGAGGAGTGAGAATGTTTCGGGCTCGGGGTTATGAAAATATCCAGCGTTTTCACATGAATGAAGGGCACGCCAGCCTCTTGACCCTGGAACTGTTGGATGAGGAAGCCAGGAAAGCCGGCCGAAGGTCCGTTATCCGGGATGATATTGAAGCTGTGAGAAAGAAATGTATTTTCACTACCCATACGCCGGTTCCAGCCGGACATGACCAATTTCCCCTGGATTTGGTGAGGCAGGTGATCAGTCCCCGGGAAGATTTCTTCGACCTGACGGATATGACCAGCCAGGAATTGGTGCGACGGGTTCTTCAAAAGAGGGAAGAATCTTTTGGTCTGAAAATGGTCCTCAGTCGCGGGGCCAT
>JBAZKX010000157.1:0-5911 GCA_041650575.1 Desulfobaccales bacterium | reverse complement strand
GCTTCTACCAGCTTATCTTGCTAAGATCCCTGGCAACCGCAATACTGCCGGTCACGCGATTATCCAGGTCCCGGAGCATTCGGATGGAAAGGCTGCAGGGAAAGATGCTGCCATCCTTTTTTCTCATAGAGATTTCATAGTTTCTGAGAAAGCCGCGGCGGCGCAGTTGGGTAAGCATCACCTGGAGTTCGGCGCGGTCCGCATACAAATCAAAGCTGCGTATTCCCCGGAACTCCTCAAAAGGATAGCCGAACAATTCTTCCGCCGCTTTATTCCACCGGCTGATATTACCGTGTCGATCTACGGTGCCGATGGCATCGACGGAACCGGCGAAGACGTTTTCCAGGGCGTTATGGGCCTTGCGGATTTCTTTTTCGGCCCGATGGCGCTCGGTGACGTCGGCTACCAGGGACATGACGCCGGTCACCTGGCCCTGGTCGTCATATATGGGAGCAGTATAGAGGCTAATTTCAATGGGCGTACCGTTGTTCTTGCGGCGGGTAAGTTCTATGCCAGGCAACAACTTGTCTTCCAGGGAGCACTGGAATATACCCTGGAACTCCTCCAGCTTATCTTCAGGGACGAAGGGAAGCCGCTGCCACATGGCCTCTTCTTTGCGCCAGCCGAAGATGCGTTCCGCGGCCGGGTTCCACATTTGCACCCGTGCCTCCAGGTCCAGGACATAGATGGCCAGGGGCGAGGCATTGATCAACGCTAGCAGTTTTTGCGTGGTTTGACGCAGTGCCTCCTCGGCTTGCAGCCGGACCTGGATATCCTGCCGCAGTTTTTCGTTGACCTCCTGGAGATGCCAGGTGCTTTCCTGCACCTTGAGTTCCAGTTCCTGGGTATAATTCTGTACTTGGTCCCGAGACTCTTTCAATTGCAGGACCATTTCATTGAAAGCCCGTCCCAGGTTGCCGAATTCATCCTTTGACCTGATGGTGAGCAAGTTAGCGGAGTCAGTTCCATCGGTTCGGATGTTCATAATGGCCTGGAGCAGTTGGCCCAAGGGGTTGGTTACCCAGATTCGCAGCAAGATAATCAGGGATAATCCCCCCAGGGTGAGAAAAATAAGGGCTGCTCCCACCGAATAGGTAACCATTTGAGCGGTTTTATGAGTAATCAGACTCGCGGGGAAGCCGATGATTACTCCGGCAATCGGCGCATTGTTTAACCCGAGTACAGGAATGAGGAAATTATAAAATTTCTCCCCATTATTATATTGCTGTAGCTCTGCTTTTTTGTCCTGCAATATTTCTTGAAGATTTTTATGGGTCAACATCTTCCCGCGTTGCTGAGGATTATTATGAAATAATATCCTGCCGTTCAAATCTATGACCATGGCGTAGGTGATATCACCATAATTATTAATAACTTCCTGGCATTGCTCATCGAAACCTACCAATTCATGAAGCGGAATGTCATATTTCAGCAGTTTCTCTAATTGATATTTCAAGATGCTGCCTACCAGAAAGGCCCTGGATTTCAAAGCTGCGGAATACTCCCGCATGAAAAAAATGCTGCTGACCAGGGTAGTTGCCGTAAGAGCCAAAAATAATACGGCAACCGAAATAAAAATTACTTTCTTTCTAATTCCGATAGCCATAATTAAAAATCTTTATTAACGCCATCACGCACGGTCACGGAAAGCAAGATGCCGGTTTTGATCTTGAGCCCCAATTTCTTGGCCCGTAAGAGGTTGACCATGGGAACCCCTTTGACCGTCGGTTTCATGGGGTAGCTGGCCGGACTCCGGCCTTCCAGGAGAATGCCCCGGGCTATTTGGCCGGCGGCATACCCCTGCTCATATTCGGAGACATTGACGGTGCACAGCGTGCCATAGGAAATACGGTCTTCCCAAAAGCTGAAATCCGGCAGGGTGCTGTGATCCATCACCCAGCGGCAGACCGTTTTATAAGAGACATTTTGGCCCTGTTCGTCTTTGAAGGCGAAGATCCCCAAAAAACCTATGGCGTCGGCCTGGCTTTGAAGCTCGGCTATCCGCTGCTTGAATTGGGCGAAGGTGCTGATCATATCCCAACTGATTATATTGATATCCTGAAGTTGGGGAAGGCTTTTTTTCATTCTGGCCAGGACGGGCGGCCAGGTGGGATCATCGTCATAAATTACCGCGATCTTGTTCACCGTGGGCACAATCTGCCTTAATAATTTGATGGTCTCGACAATGTGCTCTTCTTCCAGCACCCCGGTGATATTTTCACTGCCCACAAATCCATACACGGAGGGGTCGGCGTTGACGCCGCTGAACACAAAGGGCAATTTCTGATTGATATAATACTTGGCCACGCATTTCTGGGCATAATCATCCGAGGTATACACGAGATCAGGCTTCCAGGTATCGATCAATTCCCGGGCCTCACGGCTGACTGCCATTTTCCACGCTTCGTCAGTCCTTCTTTTCATATCCAATTGAAAGACTTTGTATTCAATATCAAGACCCCGCAACGGGGCTTTAAACCCTTCGAACTGTTCATCGGTCCATTTCCAAGGGGAATGATAGCTCATGATATGCAGGATCTTCCAATGCTTCTTGGCAGGATCGGCCCCAGCCTCCGGGGAATCCGTCCCGGGCAAGGAAGCCGCCCGGAGGATCGGGAAGATCAAAAGCAGGAAGATCAAAAGCGGGAAGATCAAGGACCTTAATAAAAAAAACCTTCTCCTCATCACCGGCGCCACGAATCTACCTCCTCGTCCTGGCCGATAGCCGCCCAGAACCCGAAAGACCGGGCAGTTCAGGCGGCCTGCCCCCCTCGGGGAAGCTGAATGGCCACTACCTACTCATCGCAATAATTTCCTCATTTCATAAAATTTTTTGGGCTCAAATAAATCTTCAGCCATTAATTTTGCGGCTAGGTTTATTAAAGCTTTAGAATCGGCAGCAGGTCCAGGTGGGATTTAAGGTGGTAGCGGGCTTTCAGCCCCGGGTTTTTGTAGGCCGCGAAGTCCACTCCCGCGGCCGCGGCCACCTCCATATCCAGGGCCGCGTCGCCGATGAACAGGGCCGCGGCGGGCTCTACCCGGAAATGGCGGAGGATTTTTTCGAGGCCTTCGGGGTCCGGCTTGGGCCGGCTGACGTCGTAGGCCGAGATGGTCAGATCGAAGAGGCTCTCGATACCCAGATTCTTGAGGACCAGGGGCAGGCTTTTGCCCCGGTTGGTGGCGATGGCCGTCAGGTAGCGGGGCCGCAACCGCTCGAGCACTTCCCGGATATGGGGTTCCAGGCGGATCAGGGGCAGAAAGGGGTTGTTGTTGATGGTCCGCTGGTAGGCCTGGGCCGCGGCGAGCTCGGGGGCGCCGTCAAAGAGATAGTCGATGGCCCCCTGGGCGGTGCTGACGTGCACCACCTCCAGTTGGGCGTCAGTCAGGGGCGGCAGGCCGAAGCGAGCCAGGATGTGGTTGTAAAAGGCCTGGTTGGAGGCCCGGGAATCGATGAGCACCCCGTCGCAGTCGTAGATAATGAGCTTGAGCACCCTTGAAACTCCTCAATAGCTATCAGCCTTCAGCGGTCAGCTTTCAGCAAAAAACCCTCACAGGCGCAGGCTAAAGCCTGCGGCTACCAAGATAGGCGGCAAAATATTCTTTGAAGGCAAACCGATATTCCCAGCTCTAAATATAACCCATAACGTCCAATTGGTGGGCGATGTAGATCAATTCGCAGGAATCGATCTGGCGGTGGCGGGCCGCGAGCCAAGGCTTGAGCAGGCCGCGGTCCAACTCGGGGTGGCCGTGCAGGGCCTGGGCGACGGTGTCGATGATGCAGTGGAGAAAATAGGCCTCGTCCCCGGGATAGCCGGCGGGGCCGGGAAAGACCACCCAGTCGGAGGCGCCTGCGGCGGCCACGGTGGCGCCCGCCTCTTTGAGGTGCTGGAAGAGGCGGCGGCCGGTGAGGCTGCTGCCGGCAGCCACGCCCCGGTGGCGGCGGCTGTCCATGGTGTGGTGATAGAGGGTCATGATGCGACGGTCCAGGTCCGGGTCGATAACGGGCTCGAAGATGGTGGCCCCGTCGAAATTGAGGGTGAAGGCAAAGAGCCCGCCGGTCACCAGGAGCGCCAGCAACCGGGGCAGGACCGTAGGCAGGTCGATGAGGTCCAGGAAGGCATGGGCCAGGAGCACATCCCAGGTGGTGTTCCCCTGCTCCCGGTTCAGGAAATCGGCCAACTCCACGGCTTCCAGGGTCACCCGGACTTCTTGGCGGGCGTTCTTGAGGACCAGAACCTCGCCGTCCTCGGTGATGCCGGCGCCGCGGGCATGCGCATAGGCCTGAAGGCGCCGCCGGGCCTCCCGGATAAACTCCGCCTGGACATCGATGCCGGTGTAGGCGGCACGGGTCAGGAGTCCCCCGGTAAGCAGCCGTTCCAGCATGGTGCCGATGCCGCAGCCCACCTCGAGGACCCGGAGGGGAGCCGCGTCCGTGCGCTCCCGCAACGCCTGCGCCAGGTGGTCCCACACCTGGCGGTTCAAAGAACGGTCATCCAGCCCCTGTTTGGCGGCCAGGTAACGGATATAGTCGGAGGCGGGCGGGCTGGACACGGTCAGGCCAGGAAGGTCTGGAGAAAGGCCCGGGACCGGGCGGCGCTGTCATCCCAGGTGGGGTGGGCCGCGGCGGTGTGATGGGCGCTCAAAGCCAGGCGCAGCAGGATCTCCCGGTCCTCCAGCAGGCCTTTGAGGTAGCGGGCCAGGGTAACGGCGTCCCCCGGCGGCACCAGGTAGCCGTTTTCGCCATGATGGACGAGTTCCCGGGCGGCCCCGTCGGTGCCGGCGATGGCCGGCAGGCCGAAATGCATGCCTTCCAGGTAAACGATACCGAAGCCTTCGTAGGAGGAGGGCACCGCCAGCAGATGGCTGGCCTCGCACCGGGCCGCCAGTTCGCCGGGGGGCAGGGCGCCCAGCAAGGTCACCCGGGAATTCAGGCCGGCGCCCTGAATCTGCCGGCGGATGGCCCTGGCATAGGCCGGGTCCGGGTCCGGGCTGCCGGCTACCGTCAACCGCCAGTCATTCCGGGGCAGGCTCGTAAGCGCCGCGATCAGGGTATGCAGCTCCTTGCGGGGAATCAGATTGCCCACGAAGATGATCTGCAAAGGTTCGGGCGCCAGGGCCCGGATCCTGATCCGGTCCCGGGTGACCGCGCCGGGCAGGCCGTCCCGGCCGGGGGAGGCCACCACCAGGGGGCGCTCCCGGCCCATCAGCGCCTGCACATCTTTTTGGGTGGTGCGGCTGACGCAGATAAAGCCGTCCAGGGAGGTGAGGTAGCGTTTTTCCACCAGGCGGTACAGCCGGTTTTGCCAGGCCGGACGGTGTTCCCGGCAACGCAGATGGTGCACGACGGCGATCAGGGGATAAGGCCGGGGCTCGCGCCCGTTGAGCCGGAAACAGGAGGGGTGGACCAGCTCATCCTGGAGGAGGAGATCAAAGGGGGCCTGGTCGAGGCGGCGGCGCAGGCCGCGGTCCAGGTTGTCCAGCAGGCTCAGGCCATAGCTGCGCCAGGGTAAGGCGATGACTTCCACGCGGTCGCCCTGCCGGCGCAGATAGCTGACCAGGCGGCGGTCGTAGATGAAGCCGCCGGAGATGGTGTCCAGGCTGCCGTAAATGAGCAGGCCGACATGCACTACCGTTCCTCGCGGTAGGCCGCCCAGGCGATGTCGTTTTCCCAGATCTGCACCTTGACCGCATCGAGGGGTTCTTTGACGCGACTTAAGAGTTCCTGGCAGAGGATGCGGGCAAAGTGCTCGATACTGGGATTGAGTCCGGCGAATTCCGGCAGGTCGTTCAAAGTCCGGTCACGGTAATAAGCCACCAGTTCCTGCAGATGGGCTTCCACGGCCACGATATCCACCAGGTAGCCGTGTTTATCCAGACTGCCGCCTTCCAGTTGCACCTCGACCCGGTAATG
>JBAZKX010000156.1:0-5917 GCA_041650575.1 Desulfobaccales bacterium | reverse complement strand
GAGTGGCCGGCATCGCCAAGAAGCTCAGAGGGTAAGAGGAGCTCGACGTATGAGCCTGGACTGGACCGGCCTGGCCCCCATCCTGATCCTGTCGGGGGGCGGCACCCTCATCTTTCTGGTCGGCGCATTTTGGCGGCGGCGGCCGGCCGGTCTGCTCTTTGCCCTGGCCCTGGTCACCGCCGGGGCCGCGGGGGCCGCGAGCCTGTGGCTGGCACCGGCGGACCCGAATTTTGAGGGGATGCTGGACCTGGGCGCCTATTCCCGGTTCTTCACCCTGCTGCTGATGTCCATCACCGTCCTCACCCTGCTCTTCCTGCCCCGGTACAGCCTGGGCCACGGCTTTGCCGGGGATGAATTGTACGCCCTGCTGATCTTTGCCGCCCTGGGCATGGTGCTCACGGCCGCGGGGACCAATTGGGTCATCTTCTTTCTGGGGCTCGAGCTCATGTCCCTGGCCCTCTATATCCTCATCGCCATCCGCAAAGGCGAACCCTACGGCAATGAGGCGGGCTTGAAGTATTTCATCATGGGCGCGGTGGCTTCGGCGTTTCTGACCTTCGGCCTGGCGCTTTTGTATGCCATGACCGGCACTCTCGATATCGCCGGGTCCCTGGCGTCGACCGGAACCGGTCCCCTGGCGGTCATCCTCCTGGCCCTGGCCCTGATCCTCACCGGCATCGGCTTCAAGATCTCCCTTGTACCCTTCCACCTGTGGACTCCGGACGTCTATCAGGGTTCCCCGGCGCCCATCACCGCGTTTCTGTCCACCGGCTCCAAGGTGGCGCTGTTCGCGGCGTTGCTGCGGTTTTGCCTGGCCGCGTCCGCGCCGATCTGGGACTATGCCTGGCCGCTCTTGTGGGCCCTGGCGGTCGCCACCATGGCGGTGGGCAACCTCACCGCGCTCTATCAGACCCATGTCAAGCGCATTCTGGCTTATTCCTCCATCGCCCAGATGGGCTACCTGTTCATGACGCTTCTGGCCGTCAAAACCGGGGGGCTGCCGGCGCTGATGTTTTACCTGGCGGTTTACGCCCTCATGGACCTGGGGGCCTTCGGCATCATCGGGACGTTTTCCGAGGGGGAAGAAGACCTGGAGGACCTCCCGGACTACCAGGGGTTGGGCTATTCCCACCCGTGGCGCGCCGCCATCTTCGCCACCTGCCTCATCTCCCTGGCGGGGCTGCCCCCCACCGCGGGGTTCATGGGCAAACTGCTGCTCTTCCGGGCGGTGCTCCGGGCCGACTTCATCATCCTGGCCGTCCTCGGCATCCTCACCGTGATTGTCTCCATCTATTACTACATGAACGTGGTGGTGCACCTCTACATGCGCGAACAGGGGGCCGGCACGCCGGTGTTCGCTGCGGATCTGGCCATCGGCCTGGCCTGCGGCGTGATTCTGATTGCCATCCTCGGGTTGGGGATCATCCCCGACTCCCTCCTGCATTTAATCTCGGGCCTCGCCGCAGCCCTGCCGTCAGCGGTCTGATCCGGTCCGAATTTCCAAGCCAAACTCGACACGCAAGCCCACCCCATAATCATGAGGGTGGCGGGCGGGGACGCCCGCCCTACCAATGCTTTGGGTGCAACTGCGTGGAAATCAGAAAAAAATCTTACTTTCTATCTTCCCGCCGGGGTGGCATTAGTGCACAAACTGATTATCTTTAGAGTCGGGTAGGGCCGCACGGATATTTTGACGCAAATTTGTCTAAACCCCGGAGGACCGGGCCATGGCACCCCTGACCAGCATCCAGCAGGATTTTCAGGTGAGATACCGCTATGCGGTGCATTTCACCCGGGACCTGTTTGATCTCGCCAATCCCTTGTTTAGAGACATTTTGGCCGAAGACGCCGAGGGCCCGCCCCGAAAAATCCTGGTGGCGGTGGATCGGGGGGCCTACCGGCACCACTCGCAACTGTTGTCCAAGCTCGAGGCTTACTGCCGCGGCCACCATAGAGCCATCTCCCTGGCCGGGGCGCCGCTCTTGTTCGGCGGGGGCGAGCACCTCAAAAACGACCCCTTGAACGTCACGATCCTGCAGCAGGCCATCCACGCCGCGGGCCTCTGCCGCCACTCCTACGTGGTGGCCATCGGCGGCGGCGCGCTCATCGACATGGTGGGGTTTGCCGCGGCCACGGCCCACCGGGGCCTGCGTCTGATCCGGGTGCCCACCACCGTCATGGCCCAGGCGGACGCCTCCATCGGAGTCAAAAACGGCATTAACGCCTTCGGCAAGAAGAACTTCCTCGGCGCCTTCGCCCCGCCCGCGGCGGTGGTCAACGATGCCGACTTTTTGCCCACTCTGTCCCAGCCGGATTGGATCGGCGGGGTGGCCGAAGCCGTCAAGGTGGCGCTGATCAAAGACTCGGTCTTTTTCGACTTCCTGGAGGCCAACGCCGCGGCCCTGGCCGACCGGAACCTGGGCCTCATGGAGCGGGTAATTCACCGCTGCGCCGCGCTGCACCTGGACCACATCGCCAACCGCGGCGACCCCTTCGAGTTCGGCTCCTCCCGGCCCCTGGACTTTGGGCATTGGGCGGCCCACAAGCTGGAGCAGATCACCGGCTTTGAGCTGGGACACGGCCAGGCCGTGGCGCTGGGCCTCGCCCTGGACGCCACTTACGCCCACATTAGCGGCCTCCTGCCTCGAACCCCGTGGCGGCGGGTCCTGAACACGTTGGCCGCCCTCGGGTTTGACCTCTATGATCCTCGTATGGAGTTGGAGTATGGCCTGCTGGACGGCCTGAAAGAGTTTCGGGAGCACCTGGGGGGCTGGCTCACCATCATGCTCATCTGGGATATCGGCCAGGGGATCGAGGTGCACGACATGGACCCGGACCTGGTGCGCCAGAGCCTGGAGATCTTAAAGGACCGATCCGAAGTTGTGGCCGCGGACGCGGCTTGGCCTAAAGGGAAAGTGGCCTGGAATTAGCAAGGCAGGGCAGGGGGCCGGGGGCGCCGGCCTCCGGCCGGTGCTGGGCCACAGGCTGGCGCCTATGGCCCTGAAAATGTAAGGTGGGCCCGGCCCACCTTTTTATATTGAGGGATTGCTGGCGGAGCAGTGCCCGCCCTCCAGTACTACTTGCCTAATCTGGCCTCCACCGCGGGCCAGTTGATATTCTGGAAAAAGGCCTGGATGTAATCTCCCCGCTTCAGCCCATAATCGGGGAGATAGGCGTGCTCGAAGACGTCCATGATCAGCAGGGGATTGCCGCCCGCCGGGTGTCCCACGTCGTGTTCGTTGATCCAGACATTGACCAGCCGCCCGGATTTGGGGTCTTCATAGAGCACCGCCCAGCCGATGCCCCGCACGGCCCCGGTGGCCTTGAAGTCCGCGGCCCAATTGTCGAAACTCCCGAAGTTCTCCTCCAGGCGTTTCATGAGCTTGCTGTCCTTCTTCAGGGGCTCCTTGCCCCCCAGGTTGCCGAAATAAAGCTCATGGAGGCGCATGCCGTCAAATTCCCACCCCAGGCGGCGCTTTAGTTCCGCGTAAGCCGGACTGCCGGTCTGATTCTGGGAGGCCATCTGCTGGAGCTGGTCCAGCAGCAGGTTGGTGTTTTTTACATACCCCTGGTACAGGGTGAAGTGCATATCCAGCAGTTTGTCGCTGAAGCCGGGCATGCCCTTCAGTTTACTGAAATCCTGGGCCTCATAGGGTTTGCCGCCCGTTTGCCCCTGGCTGCAGGCCAGGAGCAGCACCATTACCAGGAAACCTGACAGGACGAAAATCCGACCGCGTCGCATAAGCCACCTCCTTTTAACAACATATAGGCAGCCAGGCCGTGGTTGTCCAGGGAAGCAGCAGTTTTTAGGGAAGGGATCTATGCCTTCAAGGGGAATAAAGGCGAGCAGGGCGCAGCTTAACTAACCCCGCCGGCCACCGGCCGATGTCCTTCGTTCCCAAGCTCCAGCTTGGGAACGAAAAAAGGCCGATTTGACTAGATTTCTATTGATGTATATATTATATGCATATACAATTACCCATGGAATTCGAATGGGATGAAGTCAAAAGGCGGGGCAATTATGCCAAACACGGCCTTGATTTCCGGGATGCCGAGAAAGTTTTCCAAGGGATCACCCTAACTGTAGAGGACCATCGCCAGGATTACGGAGAGACCCGGTTTATTTCTTTGGGCCGGTTGGAAGATATCGTGGTCGTCATCGTTTATACGATGCGGAGTGAAAATATCCGCCTCATTTCCATGCGCAAAGCCAACCACAAGGAAAGAAAGGCTTATGAAGAAAAAATATCATTCGGACTTGCAGCGCCTCCGGCAAATGAAGGATGAGGAGATCGATTACTCCGATGTCCCTGAACTGGACGAGGCTTTTTTTGAGAAGGCCGTGATCGTGCTGCCCAAACCCAAGGCCAGCGTCTGTCTCCGCATGGATCAGGATGTGCTGGATTGGTTCAGGTCCCAGGGCAAAGGCTACCAGACCCGGATCAACGCCCTGCTGCGGTCTTATATGGAGGCGCACAGCAAATAGTGACGCCGGCCTCCGGCTGGGGAAATGAAACAGGGAAGAGGGGAATAGCCTACATAAGCTAATTTTTCAAGGTTTCAGGCATACATGAGCCGGCCCCTGGGTTGAGGAATGGGACGGCCCGATTCCTGCGCGGTTTCCAGCCATTCCTTGAATAACCACTTCCACGTTAGCCAGGGCTTCCCGATAGGTCTCCCCGGCCGCGGCGCAGCCGGGCAGTTCCGGAACTTCGGCAATGAAGGCCTGATCTTCCTCGCTCCAATAGATGATCACTTCGTACTTAATCATCGTGCCGTCCCCCCAGCCCGTAGAGATGGTGCGCAGGGCGCACCCTACACCATAGAAGGAACATTTTCCCCCCTCGTTCCCAAGCTCCAGCTTGGGAACGTCATTATCCGGCAAACCTCTGGTTTGCCACCGCTAAAACAACGCATCCAACTCCATAATGCCCTTCCCCCCGGCATAATCCTTGGCGCTGGAGTAAAGCCAATCTTCCGGCCGGTCCACCACCCCGATGCGCACCGGGTTGTGATGCAGGTAATCGATCTTCTGGTGCAGCATCTCCTCGGAAATGATCTGCTGGGGATGAAACCCTTCCTGCCAGACCTGGTAGTCGCTTTGGGTCTTGGCAGGTTGCTTATGATATTGCAGTTGATTCAGCACCCAGGTCTTTTGATCCTGCTCCAACCGGGCGATAAGACGCTTGGCGGTGAAGCTCTTGAAATCCCGGATGATATCCGTCAGTTTGTCGGCTGCGACCACCAGATGCAGGTGGTTGTCCAGGAGGGCATAGGCATAGATTTTCAGGCCTTTATGCTGGCGGCAGAATTGGAGGGTGTCGATGAGGATGTCGAAATAGGGCTTGCGGGTGAAGAGGGAGATCCATTGGACCACCGTGCAGGTGATGAAGTAGGGGACGCCGGGCTCTCTGATGGTGTAGCGGGTTCTCATGGGTTAAGGGGCGATACGGGGGCGAAGCGGAGCTTCGCGGGAAAATGGCGTTCCCAAGCGGAGCTTGGGAACGAGGGTAAGAGGCTGTTTTTAAGTCGTTGTCGATGTGGATGTCGTCGTTGTCGCTGTGCTGGTCGTCGTAATTATCCGTCCATAATTATGCAGTGCATTAACCTGGGATTCTTGGTGGAAATGTTTTTCCTTCGGTTCCTCAAGCATGATGCCTGCCACTAATACCACACACATACAACCCATCCACAAAGGCTGACCACATTTAGGACACATAATTTATTTAACTCCTTCTATTGACTCTCAACTTCCGTTTAGGAACATGGAGTGAAAATTTCTAACTACACCTGCTAAACCCACACGAGTGGCACACCAAACACCCGCCTTCGGGTTCGATGGTGCCGCCGCAGTCGGGGCAGGAGCCCATGGTGGCCAGGGTGGGGGCCGGGGGGTCCACTTCGGCGATGCGGGAGA
>JBAZKX010000155.1:0-5928 GCA_041650575.1 Desulfobaccales bacterium | reverse complement strand
GACACTCCCTGGCATGTAACTCGCTTTTACCCGGCTTTTATTTTCCAGGATCGGCCGGCGACGCCTCTCAAAACCCTGCTCCGGGCCCATGACCTGGCCCTGGCCCAGGGCCTCAAGTACTGCTACCTGGGCAATGTCCCTGGACATGAGTTGGAAAACACCTACTGCCCCCGGTGTCAGACCCTCCTCATCCGCCGGGAAATTTTCGATGTCCTGGAAAACCGGCTTCCGGCAGGCTGCTGTGAGGAATGCGGGACCCCGATTTTCGGCCGCTGGATTTAAAGCGCAATGATGGCCTCAGGCTTTAGACTACGGATGGGTTGCCCACATAAAACTATCTGTAATCTTTCACTTAAGCATCTCCAATAATTTCCCCACCGGCCAGACGTTGATGATATCTTGCTTTTCGGCCCAGCCGCGGCGGGCCTGGGAGATGCCGAAGCTCATGAGGTGAAGCTGATCCACATTGTGCGTATCGGTATTGATGACCATCTTAATGCCGGCCTGTTTGGCGGCGAAGATGTTGACGTCGCCCAGGTCCAGCCGTTCCGGGTAGGAGTTAATCTCCAGAATGGTGCCGGTCTCTTTGGCGGCCTTAAGTAAATCGTCGACGGTCACCTCGTATTCCTCGCGGCGTTTCAGGATGCGGCCAGTGGGGTGCGAGATGATATCCACGTGGGGATTGCGCATAGCCTTGAGGATGCGCCGGGTCATCTCGTCGCGAGGCTGCTTGAAGTGGGAGTGGACCCCGGCAATGACAAAGTCCAGTTCGGCCAGGGCTGCGTCGGTGATATCAATGGTACCGTCCGCCATGATGTTGGCTTCGCAGCCCTTGAGCACCCGGAAGTTCTTGCCCTCCCGGGCAAGCCGGGCATTAATCGCATCAATCTCCTGATTCCGAGCCCGAAGTTTGTCTTCGTCAAGGCCGTGTTCGATTTTGAGAAACTTGGTATGGTCCGCGATGCCGACATACTCATAGCCCAGGGCCAGTGCGGCCTCCACTATTTCATCGATGGAATTGGCCCCACCGTCCCAGCTGCAATGCACGTGCAGGTCGCCCTTGATGTCGCCGTAGCTGATGACCTCTGGTAGCCGGGCAGTGATCGCCGCCTCGATCTCTCCCCGGTTCTCTCTGAGTTCCGGAGGAATCCACGGCATCCCTAACTTGCCGTATACTTCTTCTTCCGTTTCTGCGGCGATAAGCCGGTCTCCCTGAAAGAGACCATATTCACTGAGCTTATAGCCTTTATCGATGGCGATTTTGCGCAGGGCAATGTTGTGGTCTTTGGAGCCGGTAAAGTACTGGAGTGCGGCGCCGTAGCTCTCCGGGGGAATAACCCGGATATCCATGTCGAAGCCTTCCTTCAGGCGCACCGAGGACTTGGTGGCTCCCTTGCCCCAAACCTTGACCACCCCCGGCAGAGACACGAAAAAATCCATGACCCGGGCCGGGTCGGTGGAGATCACCAGGAAATCCACGTCCCCGATGGTCTCTTTCATTCGCCGCACCGAGCCGGCGGTGTTAACCCGTTCGACTGCCGGCAGGCCCTGCAATTGCGTAAGGACCTGGTTGGCGATGGGCAGAATTTCCCCCAGGAGGAATCTCCCTTTGCTGCTTTTCAAAAATTGGATGGCCTGCAGGATGTTCTGTTCGGTCTTCTCCCCGAAGCGGAACAAGGCGGCGATCTTGTGAGCCTGGGCCGCTGCTTCCAATTCTTCCAGAGTCTTGACGCCCAATTTTTCATATAAGACCTTCGCCTTTTTCGGGCCCACGCCTTCCACGCCCACGATTTCATCCAGGGCAATGGGCATTTTCTTTTTAAACTCTTCGTAATATTGAATCTGGCCAGTGGTGAGAAACTCTTCGATTTTATGGGCCATGCTTTCCCCCACCCCGGGGATGCCCTTGAGGGCCTTGAGGCCGCCGGCTTTATAAAGATCTTCCACGTCGTTTTTTAAGGTCTCGAGAGTGAGGGCCGCCTTCTGATAGGCATAGGGTTTGAACTGCACCCCTTCCATCTCCAAGTATTCGGCGATTTCATTAAAGATTTTGGCGATTTCTTTATTCTTCATGGCCTGCCTCGGATGATGCGAAGCGGAAATGAGATTGCCCCTCACCCTGACCCTGTTGCGCGAGGGGGAAGAAAAGCCTGAAGAAAATCCCTCACAAGTGGACGACTGACTCCCAGGGGAAATAACGCCCGTCATAAGGTCGGCCAAAATGTCCGTAAACCGCAGTAGCCCTGTAGATTGCTCGCTGCAGCCCCAGACTGGCAATCATCCCGGCGGGGGTCAGATCGAGGTGTCTTTGGACCAGGGCAAGGATTTCCGGATCAGCAATCCGCCCGCTGCCAAAGGTTTCCACCCCCAAAGAAACCGGAACTGGCTCTCCAATGACATAGGCTGCTCTAAGTTCGCATCGGCGGGCCAGACCCGCGGCCACTATGGATTTAGCGGCCTGCCGGAGGGTGTAGGAGGCGCTCCGGTCCACCTTGGTGGGGTCTTTGCCCGAAAAACTCCCACCGCCATGGCGAGCGAGACCACCATAAGTGTCCACCATGGATTTCCTGCCAGTGGCCCCGGTATCGCCATGCGGCCCGCCGATGACAAACCGGCCGGTAGGATTGATGAAGAACCGGCAGCGCTCATCCAAAAGAGTGGCGGGAATGGCCGGGCGGATCACTTCCCGGGTCAGGTCCTCCCGGAGGGTAGCCATATCCACCTCGGCGGTGTGCTGGGCCGAAACCACTACCGCCTCCACCCTTGCGGGTTGTCCCTCCGCATATTCTACCGTTACCTGGGTTTTGCCGTCGGGGCGTAGATAGGGTAAGACCCCCTCCTTGCGGAGCGCAGCGAGCCGGCGGGCCAGTTGATGCGCCAGCATTATGGGCAGAGGCATGAGTTCCTCGGTTTCCTCGCAGGCATAGCCATACATGATGCCCTGGTCCCCAGCCCCCAGGGGTTTTCCCCGGGCTTGATCCATATCCACCCCACGGGCAATGTCCGGAGATTGGGCATGAAGGCGCACCTCTATCTGGGCGCCAAGATAATCGAACCCCAAATCTTCATATACATAGCCAATGTCCTTGATGACCTGTCGCGTCACCTGTTCGACGTCAACCCGGGCCTGAGAATTGACTTCCCCCGCCAGCAGGACATAATTAGAGGTGACCATAACTTCAATCGCCACCCGAGATCCAGGATCTTTCTCCAGGTAGGCATCGAGCAGAGCATCTGCAATCTGGTCGGCCACCTTATCGGGATGACCTTCGGCCACCGATTCGCTGGTAAAAAAGGTTTTTTCCGCCATACTTATTGACCTTCCTTTCGCGTCGGTTATTTTCTAATAAGACCTTCTGACGGAGTCTGCAAGATGGCCAAAGCGGAGGAAGCACTTACATGCAGTCAACACCTGGGGCGATCGTAGGGGCACGGCATGATTATCTCGGCTAATCAACCGTATTTTTGCCCCTTTCCAGGCTTTTTCTACAAGGCTCTCCTCTCCGACGTCATGATCATCTTAGACGAAGTCCAGTTTCCCCGAGGTACGACGTGGATCAGTAGAAACCGCTTGAAGAACGATCAAGGCACCCTGTGGCTGACCATTCCGGTTTGGAAGAAGGGTTTGGGAGAACAGAACATCAACCAGGTGAGGATCTGCTACGAGGGGCGCTGGCCGCGTAAGCACCTGGAAAGCCTCAAGAGCGCCTATGGGAATGCTCCCTACCTCGGAGACCATCTCAGCTTTATTGAAGGGCTGTTTGCCTCGCGCTGCGAAAAGCTCATTGACCTGGACTTGGCGATTATCAGCTACCTCATGAATTGCCTCCAGATCCAAACACGACTGGTCCTCCTATCCGAGTTGGGGGTTAAAGCCAGGGGAACACAGGTTCTCATCGAGATCTGCAAGGCTATGGGGGCCTCCACATTCCTGGCCCAGAGCCAGGCCAAAAAATATCTCGATGCCGATCTTTTCCAGAAGGAAGGGATTGAACTGCGCTGCTTCAGATATGTCCCGCTCGTTTATCCGCAGCTTTGGGGAGACTTCCTCGCCAACCTCTCCATTTTTGATTTGTTGTTCAATTGCGGACCCAAGGCGCGTCATATCCTGCGTCGCCAACAGTCTGTGGCAAAGTAAAAGTTAGGTTCACTCATAAAGAATATTTAAAAACCGAGCGAAGTTGGAATGGTTAATGCCGGGAGGTCGTACATTGTCCTTCCAGAGCCGTCATTATCCCTTGTTCTTCTCATCTGCCACGAATTACGGTTCGCGCGGCAATCAGGCCGCTGGCAGAGGCCTGAATCAAACCCCGGGTGATACCGGCGCCGTCCCCGATGATGAACAGGTTGCGGATAGGGGTTTCCAGGTCCGGGCTCAGTTTCAGGCGGTGGGAGTAAAACTTCACTTCCACGCCGTAGAGCAAGGTGTGGAGGCTATTGATCCCTGGGACAAGAGTATCTAAGGCTTCTAACATTTCCAGAATGTCTTTCAGGTAACGGTAAGGGAGGACGAAGCTTAAATCACCGGGGGTGGCATTTTTGAGTGTGGGCCGGGTAAGGCAACGTTCCAAGCGGGCGGAGGTGGTGCGGCGGCCGACCTGGAGGTCGCCCAGTCGCTGAACTAATGCCCCCCTGCCCAACAGATTGGCCAGGCGGGCAATATACTGGCCATAGCTGATGGGATCATCGAAGGGCTCGGTAAAGATAGAACTCACCAGAATAGCGAAATTGCTGTTTTCCGTTTTCCGAGAGGCATAGCTGTGGCCATTTACTGTGACCAAGCCGTCCAGGTCTTCTAGAACTACCTCGCCGTAAGGGTTCATGCAGAAGGTGCGCACCTTGTCATCGAAGGTGCGGGAGTAGTAAATCAATTTGGCTTCGTAGGCCGCTTCAGTTAGAGGGGAAAGAACCGGGGCCGGGACTTCGACGCGTACACCTATATCCACTGGGCTGGGGATAGAGGGGATGGCCAGGCGGCGGGCCTCTTCCCGCATCCAGGCGGCCCCGGCTCGGCCGGGAGCGGCTATCACATACCGAGCCTCCACCTGCTCTCCATTATCTAAAGCCACTCCAGTTACTGCGCCGTTCTTTGCCAGGATACGATGGGCCCGGCATTGGGTGCGGATCTCCAGACGGCCAACCAAATGCTCTCTCAAGCGCTTGAGAATTTTTTGGCAATTTTCCGTGCCGATGTGGCGCAAATGAGTAGGGATGAAAATCATCCCACCATGACGGGCCTTAGTCTTAAGAAGTTCCAGGGTATCGGGGTCGCCCCCATAGAGCTCGGCCGGCGCCCCCAATTGCTGATAGATGTCGTCGACCTCCTGGATCAGTGCGGCTAAGTCTTCAAGGGGCAAAAGCTCGCTTAAAAACCCGCCCACCTCGGGGGAGAGGATGAGCTTCCCGTCGCTAAAGGCGCCCGCCCCGCCCCAACCGCACAAGAGACCACCAGGCTGGTCCCGGCGGCGCTCTTCAAGAGCTGGTCCCTGTTCAACTAGCAAGACTCGCCCCGCCCCTGAATCCGCAAGTTTTAAGGCGGCAAATAGGCCGGCTGGCCCGGCTCCAATGATGACTACATCATAGAAAGACATAGTGCACCTGACTCAATGCTATCTTCCCTTAGCTTCGAAACATTATGCAGCTCTATTTCCAAACTCCGTCAATCTCGGCCTGGCATTTAGGACACTTACCGTCCTGGATAGTGTTACCAAGAATTTGGAAGCCTACGCGGTCAATGAGCATTTCGCCGCAGGCATAGCAAAACGTACTTTCCCCGCCTTTACCGGGGATGTTACCGGTGTATACATAGCGCAATCCCGCCGCCAGCCCAATCTCCCGGGCCTTGAGCAGGGTGGCCACCGGAGTGCGGGGCCGGTCTAACATCTTGTAGGTGGGGTAAAAGGCAGACACGTGCCAGGGAACTCCCAC
>JBAZKX010000154.1:0-5967 GCA_041650575.1 Desulfobaccales bacterium | reverse complement strand
TCGAGCACCAGATGCGGGTGGTAGTGAATCTCTGCCAACGGGTGACGGTCCTGGATTTCGGTGAAACCATCGCCGCGGGCTCCCCCCAGGACATCCAGCGCCACCCGGCGGTGTTGGAGGCCTATCTGGGCAAAGACGGCGATTTGCTGGACGAAGAGCCGGAGGGAGGTAGCGGGACCCCATGACGACTGCTCCGGCTCCGCTCCTCGAAGTGGAAGATGTGTGGATTTCTTATGATCGCATCGACGCGGTGCGAGGAGTCTCCTTGAGCGTGGAGGAAGGGGAGATCGTCACCCTGATCGGGGCCAATGGCGCGGGCAAGTCATCTATATTGCAAGCAATATCAGGAGTGCTGCCGGTGGCCCGAGGCCGGGTGAGCCTGGCCGCCGAGGACCTGGCCGGGGTGCCGGCCCACTTGAGGGTTAAGCGAGGCATCGCCCACGTCCCGGAAGGCCGGGGCATCTTCGGCAACCTGACGGTGCTGGAGAACCTGCGCCTGGCGGCCTACGTGCGCCGGGACGCAGACATCCAGGGGGACCTGGAGGGGGTCTTTCAATTGTTCCCCCGACTGGAGGAGCGGCGGCGGCAATGGGGCAACACCCTGTCCGGGGGCGAGCAGCAGATGCTGGCCATGGGCCGGGCCTTGATGAGCCGGGCCCGGCTGCTGCTGTTGGATGAACCCTCCATGGGCCTGGCGCCGCTGCTGGTCCGGGAAATCTTCCGGGTGATCCAGCGCATCAATCGGCAGGGCGCCGCCATCCTGCTGGTGGAGCAAAACGCCCACCTGGCCCTGGAGATTGCCCACCGGGCCTATATCCTGGAAACGGGAGAGGTGGCGCTTTCCGGCCCGGCCGCAGAACTGCGCCACCACCCCCAGGTCCTGGCAGCCTACCTGGGCGGGGCCTGAGGGCCGGGGGCAATCAATTCCTCCACCCTTACCCCAAATCCTAGTTTTGGCTCTTTTTCCGATCCGAGACGTCCTGGATAAAACCTTCGTAGTAGCGGATGGCGCCGGTCTCGTCCCGCACGGCCCGGGCGTTGACCGAGATCCAGAAGGTACTGCCGTCTTTCCGGTACACCTGATATTCCCGGTTCCGGACGACTCCGGCCTCGGTCACCTCGCGCTTAAATTCCTCCCGTTGCTGCGGGTCCACGAAGATCTGATGGTCCATATCCGCGATAGCGGCGATCATCTCCTGGGGGGAGTCGTAGCCGTGCATGTGGGCCAGGGCGGGATTGACCTCGAGCAGGTTTCCTTCCGGGGTGCTCTGGAAGATGCCGATAACCGCGTTCTCAAAGATGCCGCGGTATTTGCCTTCGGCCTCCTGCACGGCCTTTTCCATCTCCTTACGGTCGGTGATATCTTCAATCATGGCCATCTTGGACATGCTGCCGTCGGGGTGCTGGATGGGGGTGTTGACCACGTAATACCAACGTCTGTCCTTGGGGCTTTGCACCTCCCAGCGTACCGTCTCTCCCCGGAAAACCCGGTCGTTGACACACCAGGGGCAGACCTCCTCCCGGTCATGGAGCACCCGATGGCACTTCTGCCCCAGGGGATAAGAGCCGGTGCGTTCGATAAAGCGCTGGTTCATGAACTCCACTTCATAGTTTTGGGAGCAGATATAGATATAGCCGTCGAATGCTTCAATGATGGCTTCATATTGGGCCCACAGGTCCCGCCAGGCCTCGGACAGGCGCTGGTAGCGAGATTCTTCCTGCTCCGCGGCCGCCACTTTTCGGCGCAGGTCCGCCAACTCTTTGATCAGCTCGGCCCTGTCCCCGTCTTCGTCTGACATCGACTGCCTCGGATGGAGCTGGAGTGGGAATGTCCGGTTTATCGGCTCTTTAAATATAAGGTTAAATAATCTAAAAACCAGGGCCTGAGGAGAGGGAAGATCGCGAGCCGGTTCGGCAATGAGGCCATGGCCTTAATCTGCGGGGATTTTTTCGATATAAAAGACCTGGAGGAAGAGACCCGGGCTCAGCGGCGAAAGCTCGCCATAGATCAGGATGGGGTCCAACCGCTGCAATTGGTACTGCTCGGCCTGCTCCGGCGTTATGGCCGCCAGGTCATAGTAGCCGGTCAGGTTCTCCGTGCCGTAAGTTGCGAACCAGCGGAGTTCGTACCACCTGATGGGATATCGCAGCAGCGTCAGGTAATTTCGCACCATGGCCGGGTCATAATCGACATATTGCCAGAAAAAGGCCTTGACCCGAACTTTCTGTCCGGCGTGGAGCCCGGCCGGTCCCGGGGCCAGGAGGTCCTGGTACTCAATGGGGGTGTAGGCCTGGGGATCGAACCCGGCCGGTTGGGGGTGGAGCCGGCCGCAGGCCGAGAGCGCCAGCAGGCCGCACAGGAGCAAGGTCAGCGGTACGGACTGCCCGGAGCGCCGGCGGCCGCCTAAAGCCTGGCAGAGCGCCTGCCACAAAGGTCTTTTGTGCATGGGAGTTGCCTGAGCCGCGATTTTTTCCATAATAAATATACGAGGGGCTTTAATTAAGGAGAAGTGTTATGGCCTGTCCCATAATTATCCGCCGTCACGAGGGAGTCCAGTCCTATCTGGTGCTGGACGACAACCCCCGGGAGTTACTGCGCCACGTCGGCTTTACCGAGCAATTTTCCGTGCGTCCTTGGCTGGGGTCTGTTGACCCGCTGGACGCCTTGGAAGAATGGACCGAAATGCTGGCGGAAGACCCGGGTAATTACCTGGTCACCGATGCCGACCATAGGGATTACTGCCTGGAACGCTCCCAATGGGACCATTGCCAGATGTGGCCCAAGCGCTAACCCTAGTTTTTGCCATTCCCCTCAGTCCGCGTCCAGGGCAATATGAGCCAGGACTTTGGCGTCTCCCAGCAGGTGGCTCAAGTAACAGAACTCGTTGGGCTGATGGGCGCAATCATTGGCGGTCATCCAGACCGCCGCGGACAGACCTCGCTGCCGGAAGAAGGCGGCTACGGTGCCGCCACCGATCCCCTGGGGAATGGCGTCCCGGCCGTAAACCCGGCGGATGGCCTGTTGCAGGGCCTTGACCACCGGGGCCTCCGGCGCGGTGGGCGGGGCGCTGGGCAGCCACTGCACCGGTTCCACGGCCACGGTGACCCCGAATTTGCCGGCCGCTGCCGTGGCGATGGCCTGGACGCGTGCCTGGACCTCCTTAAGGTCATAGTCCGGCAACACCCGGCAATCCAGGTAGAAGACGCCCCGGCCTGGAATGGTATTGATGTTGGGGACGTTGGCCTCTTTCTTGGTAGGCTCAAAGGTGCTCATGGGAGGCCGGAACAGCGGGTTTTGCAAGGGAAATTCCCGTTGTAGCTCATCCAGGCCCACGATGACGTGCGCCGCGGCCCTCAAGGTATTTTTGGCCTTGTGGGGGCGGGAGGCGTGGCTCTGCTGCCCGATCAGGGTCAGCTTGAGCCAGAGGATGGATTTTTCCGCCACCTCGATCATGGTGCCGTCCTGGCTGCCCGCATCGGGAACGATGATCAAATCTTCGGGGGAAAAGAGCCGGCCATGCTCACGGAGCAGGTAGGCCAGGCCTTTCTCGTTGCCGGTTTCTTCATCCGCCACCAGGGCCAGGGCGATGGTGCGCGGCGGGGTGATCTTGAGATCGAGGCAGGCCTTGACGGCCATAAGCGACATGACGATGCCGTGATGGTCGTCTTCGGAGCCCCGGCCATAGAGGCGGTCGCCGTCCACCCGGAGGGTGAAAGGGTCGGAGTCCCATAGGCTGAGATCGCCCGGAGGCACCACGTCCAGATGGCTCAACACCCAAACCTTTTGCGGGGTGTGCCCGGGAAGATAGGCCACCAGGTTGGGGCGCTCGCCGGCCGGCACCCGGGTATCGGGGGCCGGATAGTTGTCCACTTTCAGGCCCCAGCTTTGGAGCAGGTCCGTCAGGAACTCGGCCTTCTCGGTTTCGCCGACCCCCCCCACCTCCGGTCCCAGGGCCACCCGGGAGACCAGTTCCCGCTGCAGTTCAATTACCCGTTCCGGGTACGTTTCCAGGCGCTCGCACAGAAGCCGGAACATTTCAGCCGTCGTCATCAGCAAACCTGCCTGTATCAGAGTCGATTATGGTATAGTCGGGATCAGAGAAAAATCGTCCAACGGTAACCCCGGGCTTTTCCTTCCTGGCGCCATCATATATAATTCGGGTGCTTAAAGACAAGAGGAGTTTAACGTAAAATCCCGACGAGGAACTGAGGCGGCCGGGGACGCTTTATTATGCCCCGTGATGGCCGGAACGCCAAGTGATTATTGCAGATTGCCGGAGAATTCGATTCGCTGATAAGGAGGAAGATTCATGAAGGTCAAACGGATCGCCCATCTGGGTATTGCAGTGAAGGATCTGGACGCCCCCAAAAAGCTTTATGGCGAAAATTTTAACCTGGAGTTGAAGGGCGACGAAGTGGTGGAAGCCCAGAAAGTCAAAGTGAGCTTTATCAAAGTGGGGGAGAGCAACCTGGAATTGCTCCTGCCGACCACGCCGGACAGCGCGGTGGCCAAGTTCCTGGAAACCAAGGGTGAAGGCTTTCACCACCTGGCCCTGGAGGTGGAGGATATCCATGCCGCGGTGGCGGAACTGAAGGCCGCGGGGGTGCGCCTCATCGATGAAAAACCCCGGGAGGGGGCCCACGGCGCGCTGGTGGCCTTCATCCACCCCAAGGCCACCTTTGGCCTGCTGGTGGAATTGTGCCAGTATCCCCACTGAGCTAAACCTCGATGGGGATAAGCACGGCGGCCCTGGTGGCCCAGGTCCAGGTCAATATCCCCTTTGCCTTTCTGCAGACCGGGTACTTCGAGCGCTTTTTGCGCCGGGGCCTCAATCCGGAGATTGGCTTGGACGCCTATAGCCTGGGGCATTACCCCCCCAGAGTCTTTCGCCGGGCGGCCAGGGCCTTTCAGGCCGCGGGGCGGCATATCACCCTGCACGGTCCCTTTCAAGACCTGGCCCCGGGGGCGCTGGACGATGGCGTCCTGGCCGCGTCGCGCCGCCGGTTGCGCCAGGCTTGCCGTTATCTGCCGGTCTTTCGGCCAAGGGCGGTGGTTTGCCATCTGGGCTATGAAGAGCGGCACTATCGCTGGGACCAGGAGAACTGGCTGGTCAGGAGCGCGGCCACCTGGAAGGAGTTGGCCGCCTTGGCGGCGCCTTACGGCGTGCCGGTGATGCTGGAAAACGTCTATGAGACCGACCCGGGGCTCTTCCTGGAGGTCCTGAAGCGGGTTAACGCGCCCAATGTTCAGGTCTGCTTTGACGTGGGGCACCTCCTGGCCTTCAGCACCGGGGATTTCGACACCTGGCTCAAGACCCTGGCCCCGGTGATCGGCCACCTGCACCTGCATGACAACCACGGGGATGCCGATACCCACCTGGCCCTAGGGGCCGGCCGGGTCCCGGTAAAAGAGGTCATCCAATATCTGGCCGCGCACCACCGCCGCCCCTCCATTACCCTGGAACCCCATCAGGAAGGCAGCCTGGAGCCGTCCCTTTCGTACCTGGCCGACATCTGGCCGTGGTAGGGGCTGCGCACCGCGTAATTGCTTTACAGGCTGGTGGCGACGGGATAGAATAAACCTATCTGTATAACTTAGTCTTTATACTGGCAAACTTCCCCACGGCCCGAAACCGGGTATTCTCGCCGCGACTGGGTCCGCCGACATAACGAGGACGTCGTCAATTTTATGAAGCGCCTAGCTATTCTTGGTTCCACCGGCTCCATCGGCCGCAGCACCCTGGCGGTGGTGGCGGAACACCCCGGGGAGTTTGCCGTGACGGGGTTGGCCGCGGGCCAAAACGTCGAGATCCTGGCTCAACAAATTCAGGAATTTCAACCCGTCCGGGTGTCGGTCCGAGATAAAGACATTGCGGGGCGGTTGGCGCGGCTGTTGCCGGCCAATTGCCATCCCGCCATATCCTGGGGGCCGGAAGGGGCCAAGGAGATAGCCTTAACCGAGGGAGT
>JBAZKX010000153.1:0-5967 GCA_041650575.1 Desulfobaccales bacterium | reverse complement strand
GTCAATCTCTGGAAAACCCAAAACATCTGCTACAAGATCCTTCACGCCCATTGCCCCAATTTCAAAGAGAAGGCCGGTCTGGGCGACCAAAACGCCCAAGAATGGCTGCGACATTACACGGCCTTGGCCGAGAATTTTTTGCTCCGGGTGCCCGTATGCCCCGTAAACAGCCAATCTGCAAATGGATAGAAGACCGGGAAGCCCCTCATGAATATGCCAACCGCGACCTATCGGATTCAATTCAATCCGGCGTTCGGCTTTAAGAATGCGCAGCCGGTCATTTCCTATCTGGCAGACCTGGGTATATCGGACCTGTACGCCTCTCCCATATTCAAGGCCGTCAAGGGCAGTCTCCACGGCTATGATGTGGTTGACCCCAATTGCCTGAATCCTGAGTTGGGAGAGGTCTCTGATCTGGAAGGGTTGGCCGCCGAGCTAAAAGCGCACAACATGGGGTGGATTCAGGATATTGTCCCGAATCATATGGCGATGGATTCTGACAATCGGCTGCTGATGGATATTTTTGAGAATGGTTCCAGCTCCAGGTACTTTCAGTTTTTCGACGTGGATTGGGATTATCCGGCCGCCAGCCTCAACAAGAGAATTCTGGCGCCATTTCTGGGCTGGTTCTATGGGGAATGTCTCGAAAATGGAGAGATCGCCCTCCAATACGGTCCTGATGGCTTCAAAGTGGCTTACTACAACCTCGCTTTCCCGTTACGAATCGAATCTTATCTCAATCTTTTTAACAACTTTTCCCAGTTAAAATGGAAGCTTGCCGAAGACAATCCCGACTATATCAAACTTTTAGGCATCCTCTATGTCTTGAAGTCGCTCTCTTCGAGCGATGAGCCGGAGGAGCGTAATAACCAGATAAAATTCATCCAACACACTATGTGGGAAGCCTACAACAGCAATGCCATAATCAAGGCATTTGTTGATGAAAACGTGCGGACCTTTAATGGTGAAAAGGGGAAGGCCGAGAGTTTCAATTTTCTTGATGATCTTCTTTCCCAACAAGTCTTCAGGCTTTCATTTTGGAAAGTGGCCGCGGAAGAAATAAATTATCGCCGCTTTTTTTGTGTCAATGGGCTCATTTCACTAAGAGTGGAAGATGAGCACGTTCTCAACTATACGCACGGCCTGATATTCGATCTGATTGCCAGGCGAGTTGTCACCGGTGTAAGAATTGATCATGTTGATGGGCTGTACAATCCGGCAAGCTATCTGCAAAAAGTGCGAGAACAAGCACCGGCAAGCTATATAATGGTTGAAAAAATACTCAACCTTCAGGAAGACCTGCCACCTTCTTGGCCGGTCCAGGGAACCACCGGCTATGATTTTACAAATTATGTCAATGAGTTGTTTTGCCAAAAGGAAAATGCGCGAGCCTTCAGCAGAATCTATGCCAGCGTAACTGGCTTAAAGAATTCTTATGAAGATGTCGTGCGCGACAACAAAAAGCTGATAATTCAGGAAGATATGGCGAGCGACGTCCACAACCTCGCCCAGCTCCTGAAAAAGATCTCCAGCCGGGACCGCCACGGAAGCGACATAACTCTCACAGCGCTGCAAGGAGCCTTGACCGAAGTCCTGGCAGTATTTCCCGTATACCGGACCTACATCAGCCAGGTGGTGGTCTCCGACAACGACCGGAAATACATTTTGGCCGCAGTGGACCGGGCCAGAGCCAATTTCCCCGCCCTATTACATGGATTTACCTTCGTACGCCGATTCCTGCTCCTGGACTTTCCCGATTATGTTTCTGAGGCAGAGAAGCGGGACTGGCTCCACTTTGTCATGAAGTTTCAGCAGCTTACCGGACCGGTAATGGCGAAGGGAGTAGAAGATACCACCCATTATGTGTACAACCGGCTCCTGTCACTCAACGAGGTCGGTGGACGGCCGGGTCACTTCGGCTGCTCGCTCGCAGAATTCCACCACTTCAACACGAAGAAAAGAGACTTGTGGCCGGATTCCTTAAATGCCACCTCGACTCACGATACCAAAAGGGGCGAAGACGCGCGCGCCAGAATAAATGTCTTGTCCGAGATGCCGGAGGAGTGGCTGAAAAAACTCCGGACCTGGATCAAGGTCAACCGGGGCAAAAAAAAACGCCTGCGCGGCTTAGCCGTTCCGGATAGAAACGACGAGTATTTTTTATACCAGACGCTAATCGGTGCCTGGCCATTTTCAGAGGCCGAGTATCCCGAGTTCGTGGCCAGAATTAAGAGCTATATTGTCAAAGCGGTCCGGGAAGCCAAAGTCCATACCGCGTGGTTGAAACCCGACACTGAGTATGAAAACGCTTACGTCGCATTCGCTGAGAAAATCCTGGCCCGTTCAGAAGCCAACGCCTTTCTGAAAGAATTTATCCCGTTTTGCCAGAGAGTTTCTCACTACGGGATACTCAACTCCCTCTCCCAGACACTGATCAAGATTACCTCACCCGGGGTGCCTGATTTCTATCAGGGATCTGAACTATGGGACCTGAGCCTGGTGGATCCTGACAATCGCCGGCCGGTAGATTTTGAAAAAAGGCGCGCCATGCTCGCAGGCATCCGTGAACGGGGAGAGGCTGATATCGTCCGACTGGTCCAAGATCTCCCTTCCACGAAAGAAGATGGCAAGATTAAACTCTTTCTCATTTATCGGGCGCTCCAAGCAAAAAGAGCGAATCGAGAGCTCTTCCGCTCCGGTGCTTATCTTCCCCTGGAGTCGGCGGGAAGATTCAGGAGCCAGGTCATTGCCTTTGCCTGGAGGTATCAGCGGCAATGGGCCCTGGTCATTGCTCCGAGGTTTCTCAGCCACCTGGTTCAAGAGGGAGATTTTCCTCTGGGAAGACAGGTATGGCAGGACACCGAGGTGATTATGCCTAACGGGTCACCCGCTGCTTGGCGGAATGTGATCACGAACGAGGTACTTTCTGCGGGCCAGGCACTGCCTGTCGGAGATATATTACTCAGTTTTCCCGTGGCGTTGCTCATGGGCGAAGGCAAGGAGGAGTCTGCTAATGATCCCTACCAGTAAACTACAAAGAAAGCCTGTCACTAGGCCGTCAGTCAAGGCCACCTTTTATCTCACTAGAGAGGTTCTGTACTCGCTGGAGGAAGCCAGGGTCAAGCTGAGAGAGATGGCCAGGCCAGAGGGCAGGGTTAAGATAACCAAGTCCCTGATAGTAGAAGTGGCTATTCAGTTAGCCATTGAGGAGCTGGAAGCCTCAGGAGAGAAAAGCCCGCTCGCCGGTATGCTGGCATGGCAGTAATATGGGCAGAGTTGAAGCCAGGCTGTTTTGAAGAAAAGGAACCTTTCCGGGGTTAAACTCGGGGAGAGGGGTCCTCAAAACCATTTTGAACTGCGGTGGCCGAGGCTGCCGCATAATCTCGGGGTTATGGTGCGCCAATGAACTCGGAAAGATTAATATCTCGGCATCTTCTCAATAACGGCCTGACCCTGGAGTTTTGGGACTACTCCCGGCCGATAGCCGGCGACCGCTGGTTCGTGCTCCTGGAGGTTCGGATCGCCATTCCGATTCGGCCCGACACCCTGCCGCCGGAGCTGCGAGGGCAAGCGGACCAGGTCAAAGAGGCGTTGGGGGACGAAATTATCTTCTCCCACAAAGACGAGCGCAACTTTATTGCCGCAACGGAGGTCCCCAAAATCCTCAAGGACATGCAGGATAGGTTTTTGGCCAAGGCGCCCGCTTACTTCGGGCATCCTGATTTTGCCGCCAGGTTCATCCGAGGAAAATTCGCGGAAAAGCAAGCACTGCAGCGCTGGCAGCGCTTAGATACTCGGCAGGGCGACCATTCTTGACCGATACGGCCCCTCCCATGCGTACTCCTCGCCACGACGGGAGGTATAGTAAGACTTACCGAGGAGGTTAATTTGCTGTGGATTGCAGCGCCGGCTGGTAAAATTTCCGGGAATACTCCTTCACCATCCGGCGGGCGCTGAAAAATGGACCACTACTCTTCATGGCCGCCTTCATCATTCTCACCCACTCCACGGGGATGCCCGCATCATTTACCTGGTAGTAAAGCGGCACTGCCTGCTGCTCCAAAATAGCATAAAGGGCCTCGGCATCTTGGGCGTCCCGATTGGCCTCAGTGTCCTCGCCAAAGGCCCAGCCATTCTTGCCATTAAATCCTTCCGGCCACCAGCCGTCCAGGACACTCAGGTGCAGCACCCCGTTCAACGCGGCCTTCATGCCGCTGGTGCCGCAGGCCTCCAGGGGCGGCTGCGGGGTGTTGAGCCATACGTCCACCCCGTGGACCAGGTACTGCGCCAGTTGCTCCCCATAGTCTTCCACGAAGGCAATTCGGCCCCCCAGCTCCGGGTCTTGGGCAAAATTAAAAATCCGCTGCAGGATTTTTTTCTCAGGGGCATCCGCCGGATGAGCCTTGCCAGCGAAGATAATCTGCAAGGGGCGCCAGGGATCGTTTAGGAGCTTTTTCAGGCGCTCCAGATCATAGAAAATCAGGTCCGCTCGCTTGTAGGTGGCAAAACGACGGGCGGAACCGATGGTCAAGAGCGAGGGGTCGAGCATGCCTCCCCCCGCCACCACAGTGCCTAAACCGACCCCGTTTTCCAGCCAACGCCGCCGGGTCTGCTCCCGGATGAAATTGATCAACTTGATCTTTTCCCGGTAGTGGACACCCCAGAGTTCAGCGTCCGGAATATCTGCCACCGACTCCCAGACGGCGGGGTTGTCATGATCCGCCAGCCAATTCGCACCCAGGCAGTGATCGCAAGCGAGTTCCATTTTTGGGTCAATCCAGGTGGGCACATGCACCCCATTGGTAATATGGTCAATGGGGACTTGCTCCACCGGCAGGTCGGGCCAGAGGGGTTGCCACATACGGCGGGCCACTTCCCCATGCTTCCGGCTCACCCCGTTGTGATAGGCGGATAACCGCAAGGCGAAGGCGGTCATGTTAAAGCCGGAGTTGGGCGGGTCCGTGGGTGAGATCCCCAACCGGAAAAAGTCCTCCCGGCTCAGTCCCAGCTTGGGGTAAGAGTGGCCCAGATATTTTTCCAGCAGATCAAAGGGGAAGATATCGTGCCCCGCCGGCACCGGGGTGTGGGTGGTGAACACCGAGGTGGCCCGTACCTGCTGAACCGCCTCTTCCAACCTCATCTCATCCTCCACCCGCTCCCGGATTCTTTCTAACAGGGCGAAGGCCGGATGGCCCTCATTCATGTGCAGGACCGAATGCTTTATTCCCAGGGTGGCCAGCATCTCACTGCCGCCGATCCCCAGGACGATTTCCTGGAGCAGGCGCTGTTCGAGATTGCTGATATAAAGATGGTCGCAGATCGGCCGGTGCGCCGGGTCATTGATTTCCAAATCGGTATCCATCAGGTAGAGGGGGATGCGACCTACCATCACCTGCCACACCGCCACATGGATGGGTGGATCGGTATAGGGGACCTTTACGATAAGCTGTGCCCCCTGGTCATCGAGAACCCGGGTGACGGGCGCCGCCTCCCGATCGAGGCTCTCATCCACGTTTCCTTGCCAGCCGTCGGCATTGATTTTCTGGTGGACATACTCGTCCCGATACATAAAACCCACTGCCACTAGAGGTATCCCCAGGTCGCTGCATTCTTTGAGATGGTCCCCGGCCAGAAAACCCAGGCCACCGGCATAAAACGGCAGGGATCGGTGCAACCCATACTCCAGAGAGAAATAAGCGATAGGGAAGCACTCGGTGGCCGTGACGTTTTCCCTGAACCAGCAGACCTGAGGCTGAATCTCTCGGCGGAATTCAGCCAGGACCGCGTCATAATGGCCCAGATATTCGGGGTCTCTGGCCGCCGCGTCCAGAAATTTCTGGGGCAGCACTTTTAACAGCTTTACCGGGCTTACCATATCGGGGCGATGGATGAGACCAAGCCGGGTTATCAAACCGTCCTCTCACAAATTGTGGCGGCCGGGGCGGGGCGGGGCGTGTTCTACTACAT
>JBAZKX010000152.1:0-5970 GCA_041650575.1 Desulfobaccales bacterium | reverse complement strand
TACCCAGTCCTGGCTTTCCAGGCGGACCCGGTGCGGCTGGCGCCAGCCGTCCGCCATCCCCGAAAGCCGCTGCACCACTCCCCGGTAGAGGAGCTGCCAGGCCACCGTGCCGCCGGGCAGTTCCCAGCCGTGGTACAGCGCCAGTTGCTTCTGGGTCCAAGTAAGCCCCGCCAGATAGTTATTGCCGGCGCGGTTCAGCCATTGCCCCTGCCGGTTGTCCAGGACCAGGACGTGATCCGCGGCCCTGAGTTCGCTGAAGTCCCGGGCCAGTTCCACCCGCACCCCGCCGGGATCGATAATCTCCTTCTCCGGCAAAGTGAGCTGTCCGCCCAGGGCAAACCCCGCCAGGCAGACCGAAGCGTCGGCCGCAAGGCTCTCGTAACCGCCATCCGGGGCCTGGTCCACGGCGTAAGCCGTGAAGCCGTCCGCGTCCGCGAGGTCGTCCACCGCCCAGGCCCGGATGGTTTCCTGAAAGTCCACTCTTACTTGAAAATAGGGGGACAGAGCGACCTCCGCCTCCGGGGCCAGCAGCGCGAAAGGAGCCAGTGGCACGGACTCCGGGGTCACCCCGGTGCGGAGCCGGACTTCTACTTCCATGTGTCCGCCCGGCTCGTCCCAGGACGGGACCGCCTGGTCCACGTAGGGCGAAAAGGTTTGGATAACCGGCGAGGTCCAGGAGCCGGAGGTATAATAGCCGTCGCCCATCCTCAGACTCCCCGGCGCTCCGCCATAGGCGGTGCCGGCGAACTCCCCGGACCCCGGCGCCAGCCCATAGTCCAGCTCAAAGGGGGAGAGCACCGCCTTCACCCGGGGCCGGGCGCCCCGAGCCCGGGCTTCCTCTTGCAGATATTCCGCCGCCGCGTGCCGCATACCCTCCGCCTACACCTCTTCCAGGATGATGCTGCCGGACCACAGCCCCGGGGCCACCTCCCGGAAATCCAGGTCATTGGTCCAGACGCCGGTGAAAGTCTTGGCGCCGCTGCCATCCCGGAAAAAATCGATATCCGCCTGGGCGCACTTGATGGCCGCCAGCGCTTCTTTCTGGGCCGTGGAGATGAACTGGAACTGCAAGCCCCAGCGCTGTTTCAGGCCCCTGAGATAACTTCGCAGGGTGCCGTCCAGGGCCCGTTCCCGGTCGGTCTCATCCTGGACCAGCTCTTGATAATCCCAGGTGAAGTTGACCGGCAAGACGTAGCTCTGGCGATTGCCCTCAGGGGGCAGCCATTCCAATCGGGCGTTTGCCATCTTGCCTCCCTACCAGCGGCGGTCAGCCTCCTGCCGCAAAGCCGGCAAAAGATGGCGCTGCACCAGCCGGTCCCAATCCAGGCCCGCGGCCCCTGCGGCATCCAGGGTCTGGACCTGGATGGTCACGTCAAACCTGGGCGCGGCCTTGGCCTGGTTAAGATCAAACTTGCCGGTTCTCAAGTTCTCGAAATTTTGCTCTCCCAGGCGGGCCATGCTCTCCCGGGGGAGGATGCCCTCCCCTGCCTGGGCCAGGATGAGTTGCTCATCCGCCATCAAGGTTCCCGGGGAGACCACCATCCCTTGATGGGCCTCCACGATGCCGCCCTCATGAAACCAGCCGCCGAAATCCACCACGGAGCCCAACAGGGACGACCAACCGCTGCCGGCCCCTGCCTGGCTGCCCGCGCTTTGCCCCCAGGCCCCCGCCACCTTGGCCAGGGTCTGGAGGAAGTTCTCCCCCCAGTTCTCCACGGCCCCGGACACGTCCGTCAGGTTTTTCTGCCAGCTTTGGGCCATAAGATCCGCGGCAGCCCCACCCCGGGCCGCCATCTCTTCGAACTTGCTCGCGCCCAGGGACGCCATCTGCGACAGGTCGCTCTGCCACTCCTGAGAGAAGCTGTTCCAGGTATCGTGCAGAGATCGGACCTCGTCAGCCCAGACGGCCAGGCGGGCCTGGCTGTATTCCCGGCTGAGGCTCAGCATCTCTGCCTGGTAGGCCCGATAATCCTCCAGTTTTTTCTGATACGTATTGGTCTTGGTTTTCGTGGTCGCCATGCTATCCTCTCTGCGTCCCTTCCAGAACCCGGCGCACCGTCCCCAGGAGCAGCCAGGTCTCAAGGCTGAGATCGTTGGCCTTGAAGGGGTAGCCTGCCCGGCTCAGTTGGTATAGGAAGACCAGGTGCCAGGTCCAGGGGGAGACGGCCTCCGGCTGCAGCCGCTCGATGCAGGCGGCGCAGGCCCAATCCGCGAACCCCCCGCATTCCGTGCGGCACCGCTTGCGCTCCTCCGGACCGCACAGCCGGCCGCCGGCCAGCATCTGCAGTTCTCGAAAGAGCGGCCAGTCCCGGGGGCCTGCCCCGGGAGCCTGGCTCAGCCCCACTCCGGCTCCCGGCTCGCCACCCGCATGCCCTCGAAAACTTGCTGGGCCAGATAGCTCACCAGGTCCGGGGCCTCTTCGGCCAGGCGCGCCTGCCAATCAGGATGCCGGTCCGGGTCCAGGGGGGTCTCCCCCTCCTCCGTGGTGATGATGAAATCTCCGGCTCCAAACCCCGTCAGGATCTCCAGCCCGAACCTCAGGCGGGTCTCCCCCAGGCAAAACCGGCGTTCGCCCCCTTCGAAACGAAACGCGGAGAGCTGGTAGGCCACCCGCTCTTCCGAGGTCGGCCGCCGGTAAATGAGGGTGATTACCGACCCGGAAACCGGGTCCTGGATCGCCAGGGTATGGCGCGCTTCTCCCAAGATTCTGGCCATGTTATCTCCGTGATCGTTGCGTCTTTGCGACTTTGCGGGAGTTATTAAGCGACGTAACTGCTTACCTGATTTTGCACGTAAGCCGCCACCGAGCCATAGACCTCGTCTTCCAGGACGGCAAACTCCACCTCTTCCCCCAAACGCCGCTGGTACACCTTGACCGTAGCCCCCAGCACCGTCACCCGGGGGAAGACTATCTCCACCTGGTAGTTGACGCCGGGCTCAAACTCCGGCCCCGCGGCCTTGAGGTAAATCCCCAGCGTGTCGTTATCTTTCAGGTTTTGCGCCAGGAGAAAGTCCCGAAAATCCTTGTCGAATTTCAGGCTCTGGTCCCGCCCGGTCCTAAAGGCGCGATTGGCGTAATTGCCGCCGGCTCCGGGGGTGGATTCCGTGGTCAGGTTGTTTTTCATGGTCCAGGTGACCGTCCGCAGTTCGGTGGACAATGGGTAGCCGCCCTGAAAGGCGACGCCGTCCCAACGCCCCCCCACGCTCACTTCCAACTGGCTCACTTTCAGGGGAGACTCCTCCACCCGGGCGGGCAGGTTCATCCAGCCGCTCTCGGTCGGCAGGTAATAGACCCGGTAGGTGGCGACGGTCTCTATGGCCCCCGGCGGGGCGATGGCGATTACCGCCGGAGCCGCCTCGGACACCGCCTGGTAGGCCACTTCCTCCCAGGCCAGGGTGGCGGGATTGAGCACCCGGACGGCCTGGACGTTGCTCAGGCGCTCCATTGGGGTCTCTCCTGCCACGCCGTCGGCCGCCAGGGTCAGACTGGCAGCATTCAGGGCCGCGGCCACTTCCTCCACCCGGGTGTTGTCCCCCACCTTGCCGCTGCCTTTCACGCTGCCGGTGATCTTGGCCCAACCGTCCCGGGTAAAGTCCACCCGGGTCTGATCGATGAAACACGAAGCGAAGCGCCGCTTCATCACCTGGCGGCCGAAACGCATGGCCGCGGTGAAAGAGGGGTTGGAGCGGGCCACGTCCACCTCCCCGGACCGGGGCCGGATGGTGTGCCGAAAGCCGCTTACCCCTGCCGGCGCGGTCTGCACTTCTCCCAGGCCGTACCCCAGCAGAAAGGCGAAATGCTGCGGCTGGGCCCGGGAAAAGGACAGGGTCCCAACCACCTTGCCGCCAAAATCGTGGACGCGGTCGGCTTCTTCCTTACCGGTGAGTTCCTCCCGGTTGGGAGTCTTCACCGCCTGATAATTGAGCACCGTGTTCAGGTCCACCAGTAGGGTGGTATCCAACTCCTGCTCGGTATTCATGGCCACCTCTTGCTGCCTGGCCGACACCGCCAGGAGGTTATGGGTGGCTAAAAAATTCCGGATGGACCGGGTCATGATTCTCTCTCCTCGTCAACCTAAATCCTGCACCAGCGCGGTGCCGTAGCGAGCCGCGTACACGGAAAATTCCTGGTTGTTCAAGAGGGGCTCTTCCCTGATGAGATCGAGGGGCTGCAAGTCCAGGCCCAGATCCTGATGCCACAGGGCCTGGCGCACCCCGGCCAGGATCTCGTAAACCCCGCCGGCCTCCCGCCTCCCCTCCGCCTCCCCCCGCAGTTGCCGCACCACCACCAGGACGGTAAACTCCAGGCTCAGGTCATAGGAACCTAACGTGACCTGGAGGCCCCGGCTCTGGCGCAACTGCACCAAAACCGCGGGGAGACGCCAATCCTGCCGTGTCAAGTCGGCCAGCCAGTCCCCCTGATACGTGGCCAGGGTATTGACCCGGCCGTCCAACTCCTGCTTCAGGGCGGCCACCACCGCGTCTTCCACCGTAGTCCAAAGATCACTGGCCATGTCCCGGCCTCCTTACCAATCCGCCAGGGTATGGCGGGAAAACACTCGCTCGGAGCCGCCCGCGTCGGCCGCTTCTTTCGCTATCGTGGGCAGCTCGCCTCCGGGGCCGACCAGCACCGCCTGTCCCGCCCCCGCCTGCTTCAAGAAGGCCACCGCGGCGTCAAACTTCTGCTGCCGCACCGGTGGCATAATGCTGCGGCGGGAATAGAGGTGGTAAAGGGCCAGGTCCACCGACAACGCCTTGACCTGAGCCGGCGGCGACACCAGGGGGACGATATACCGAACTCCCAGGTAGGAGTCGATTTCGGCGTCGGCCTTGCCGATGGCCTCGGCGATGATGAGGCTGTCGGGGACCTCCCCCGACTCCGCCGTCAATTCAGCCAGTTCTGACTGAGGCACCATCTTGAGGAGATCGTCCTCGGAACAGTAAGCCATAATTTCCTCACTTAACAGGGTGGCAAAGGCTTTCTCGCCGGGCGTCGCAGGTTCAGCCTACCGCTGCGCAAGGCCGGGTAATGTGCCTGAAGGCCCTTTTTAAAGGCCTCTTGGCGCCTGATTAGCTCGTCACCGCCCGCTTGATCTGCAAGAAGAAGTCCTCGCTCTTCTTGATCACCGGTCCGGCCCAGGCGCACTTGAGCTCTCCGATGTAGGTCCCCTCCGGCTGACCGGTGTCCGCGGCGCTCAGATTTACCGACACCATGCCGTTGGCAGCCTGGCTCTTGTCAAACTCCTGGTCGGCCTTGGCAAAAGTGTAATCCGCCTCCGACTTGTCTCTCTTCACGCCCAGGAGTAAGGCCGCGCCGGAAAGATCCACCCCGGTCCCCGAAGCGTCTTTCAGGGTGAAGGTGATCGTCTTGGCCTCACCCTGTTTCACCACCATCTTATTGCTCATCTCTTAACTCCACGCTGATCTCCTCGGCTTCCAGCTCCACGGTCAGAGGCGCCTCGGCCGCCACCGACACCTCCAGCTCCGTTATGACCTGGGTGGTGCCGCCGCCCGCTTCCGCCAGCAGCCCCCAGGAAGCAATAGCTTTAGGGTTTACGGCCATGTGGGGGCGCTCCTGCCACTGCCGTTAAAGGTGCCGGTGGCCCCCGGGGTAGCGCCGTCTCCCCGGTAGGCAATGAAGGCCCCGGTCTCAGCGTCAATGACCAGTCGATTGCACAGCAACCAAAAGAGTTTACGCACCAAATCCGCCAGGGAGTTGGTCGGAAAGCTCAGATTGTCCGACAGGTCCCCGCTCAAAATTTCCCCCACGGTAAGATCGTTCAGGGCCGCGACGGCCGCCAGAATCGCGCTTTTATCAGCCATGGCCTCATCCCGGGTGGGCGGGTCATACGCGGCCAGGGCGTCGGCCACGTGCCCCTGGACGTTGCCCTCAACCGCCGGGGCCGCCGGCAGGTTGTCGGTCTTGGCCTTGATGGCCGCCAGGTTCCCCCCGGATTCAGGCGCCCTGGT
>JBAZKX010000151.1:0-5985 GCA_041650575.1 Desulfobaccales bacterium | reverse complement strand
TGACAATCTGATAGCTGGGGTAGGCCGGTCGAACTTAAGCTCTTTCGACAGTTATCTCAGTGAGATTATTGGCCCTTTCTTTGGATTTGCTCCTACCGGGGACCTGTCAGGAAAGTTAAGAATTAACCGGACGGGCGACACCATTACGTGCTATTATTGGGATTCGGTTTCTATGTCTTGGGCTGACATCCTTTCTCATACTGATCCAGTCTTGGCCCAAGATGGAATCTTTGATTTAAGGTTTGGGCTTCATCCGGACTCAATCCCGGGTGGCTTGCCTGTCCAAATAGCTTTCGATAACTTCCAATTGCAATATGACCAGTTGGTCCCCATCCCCCCCACTCTCCTGTTGTTGGGTAGCGGCCTGCTGGGCTTGGGTCTATCAGAGTTAAGGAGAAAAATGAAGCAAGGTTAAATTTGACCGCTACCATTGGCCATTGAGGCAGGGTCATCCGTGGCCCTGCCTTTTTATGGGCGACTTTAGGAGCGCTTTTCCTTGATATCTTAACGTTACGGCCTTGTGGAGTGCTATTGCGAAAATTCAGGACCTGATCCAGGTCCAGGCTTCGGGGAGTTCGGCCCGGGAAAAGTGGCGCAGCGCCCCGTTAAGCAGGGGCGCGATGAGGCTCATCTGCAAGCCGAGCAACCAGGAGCCCCCCGCCACTGCGATCTTCTGGAAGTCGTTCAAGAGTCCGCTGCCGCCGGCCTCGTTTTTGATGGTCTCCAGGTCAAAGCCCTGGAAATCTTCCTCCAGGCAGAAGAGCAGCCGCACCTGCCCATGCTCCTTGACAATCTCTCTCAGGCGGGGCATCAAAAATTCATGGAATTCCTGATGGTTGAACGTGCCGGTGGCCTTCACCCCGACGATGTTGCCTTCACTTTCCGGTAAGATTTCCAGCATGACGTTCCTTTGGTCGTAATCAGGCAAATGGTGGGCAATGCCCACCCTACGCCTGTGCGGGTTTCAACTAAACCATGGGAAAACGGTTCACAGCTCACTGCTTACCGCTCACTTCCTAACTCAGGCTGTAATTGCCCGCCTCATCCACCGGGCCCAGCAGGGCTACGCCCCAGGTTTCCGGGCGGAGCAGGTCCCGGGCCAATTCCAGGATCTCGGCCGCAGTGACCTTCATCAGGCCGGCGATGATGTCCTCCAGCGGAATGTAGTGCCCGAAGTTGAGTTCATTCTTGGCCAGGCGGAGCATCCGGTGGTCGCAATCCTCGGAGCTCAGCATAATGGCGGCCTTGAGGTTTTCCCGGGCGGCGCTGAGTTCAGCCTCGCTGACCGGTTCGGCCTGCATCTTCTGCAACTCGCGCCGGATCGCCGCCATGATGGGCTCCAGGTTGCCGGGGCTCACGCCCGCGGACACGCCCAACAGGCCCCCATCACTGAAAAACTGAATGTGGGAGTTGATGGAATAGGCCAGCCCCAGTTGTTCCCGAATCACCTGGAAGAGGCGGGAACTCATGTTGCCTCCCAGGATCAACTGGAGCATGGTGGCCGCGAAGCGCCGGGAATCTCCCGCGGCCAGGGCCGGGGCGCCCAGACAGAGGTTGACCTGCTCCAGGTCCCGGGCCAGGGGGTAAACCCCAGGGTAGGTGCTGACGGGCCGGCGCGCCAGGGCCGGCGCGCCGTTGGCGAAACCCCCAAAACTGGCGGCCACCAGGTCCACCATCTCCTCGTGCCGGAGCCGGCCGGCCGCGGCCACGACGATCTCTCCCGGTCTATAGATCCGCCCGCGGTAGGACAACAGGTCTTCCCGCCGAACCTGCGCGATGCGTTCGGCCTCCCCCAGGATGGGCCGTCCGAAGGGGTTGTCCCCCCAGAACTTCCGGGAAAAAAAGACCTGCACCAGTTCCTCGGGGCTGTCGTCCTGGGAGTAAATCTCTTCGAGAATGACCTGCCGTTCCCGTTCCAGGTCTTCGCGCTCCAGGCGGGAGTTGAGCACCAGGTCACTCAAGAGGTCCACCAGCCGGGGAAGGTGCTCCCCCAGGACCCGCCCGTGGAAGCAGGTCTGCTCCTTGGCGGTGAAGGCGTTGCACATGCCCCCTAACTGGTCGATTTCCCGGGCGATGGATAGAGCGGTGCGGCTGGGGGTGCCCTTAAAGGCCATGTGTTCCAGGAAATGAGTGAGGCCGGTCTCAGCCTCGGTCTCATCCCTGGAGCCCACGTTGAGCCACACCCCTACGGCCACGGAGTGGAAGTAGGGGAGTTCCTCGGTGACGATCCTGAGGCCGTTACTCAGGACGCTTTTTTGGTGCACGGTCCCCCCTGCGATCCGAATGTTCCGGCTGGGGGTTGTCGTTGGGGATCAACGCCTTCATGGACAGGCGAATTTTTCCTTGCCGGTCCACGTCCAGAACCTTGACCGTGACAATGTCGCCTTCTTTGAGGATCTCGTCCACGGTTTTCACCCGGCGATGAGCCAACTCCGAGATATGCACCAGGCCGTCGGTGCCCGGCAGGACCTCCACAAAGGCGCCGAAGTCCATGATCTTCTTCACTTTGCCCGTATAGATGGCGCCGATTTCCGCCTCCGCGGTGATCTCGTTGATCATCCGGATGGCTTCGTCCGCGGCTTTCTGGTCGGATGAAGAGATATGGATGCGGCCGTCGTCCTCAATGTCGATCTTAATCCCGGTAGCGGCCACAATCGACTTGACCATCTTGCCGCCGGGTCCGATCACCTCCCGAATCTTGTCGGGATTGATGGTGATGACGATGATCTTGGGCGCGTGCTCCTTCAAGGTCGGGGACGGCTTGTCGATGACTTCACTCATCTTGCCCAGGATATGGAGCCGAGCGTCCCGGGCCTGAGTCAGGGCCTGGCCCATGATCTCCCGGGTCAACCCCGTCATCTTGATATCCATCTGCAGAGCGGTGATTCCATCAGCGGTGCCGGCTACCTTGAAGTCCATATCTCCCAGGGAGTCTTCATCGCCCAGGATGTCGGACAGGACCGCCACCCGGTCGTCTTCTTTGATGAGCCCCATGGCCACGCCGGCCACAGCAGACTTGATGGGCACCCCGGCGTCCATCAGGGACATGGAGGCGCCGCAAACCGTCGCCATGGAGGAGGAGCCGTTGGACGAGAGGATTTCGGAGACGATGCGGATGGTATAGGGAAACTCTTCGGCGGACGGCAGCACCGGGGAAATGGCCCGTTCGGCCAAGGCCCCGTGGCCGATCTCCCGCCGCCCCGGACCCCTAATCATGCGGGTCTCACCCACCGAATAAGGGGGGAAGTTATAGTGGAGCATGAAGGACTTGAAGGTCTCGCCCACCAGGGTCTCGATCTTCTGCTCGTCCGAAGGGGTGCCGAGGGTGGCGACGGCCAGGGCCTGGGTTTCACCCCGGGTGAAGACCGCCGAGCCGTGGGTCCGGCTCAGGATGTTGATTTCCCCGCTGATAGGGCGGACTTCCACGAAGCTGCGGCCGTCGATGCGGCGCTGTTGGCTGAGCACTTGGTCCCGCACCAGCTTCTTCTTGAGCTCGGAGATGAGGCCGTTGGCAACTTTTTCCAGGCCTTCCACTTCTGCGCCCAGATCGGCCAAGACTTCCTGGCGCACCTGGTCCATGCCCTGGTGCCGGGCCTTCTTTTCAGGATGGCTCATCGCGGCCAGGATCTTATCCCGAGCCAGGGCCTCGATTTTCTGGCGCAGCTCCGGATAATCCGGCGGCTCCTGGATCGGGCGTTTGGGTTGGCCGATCTCCCGGCCCATGCCCTTGATGAGTTCAAGGATGGGCTGCAACTGCTCCTGGGCAAAAAACAGGGCTTCGAGCACCTCGTCTTCCTGGACCATCTGGGCCCCGGCTTCCACCATTACCAGACCCTGGGGCGCGCCGGCCACGATCAGATTCAAGGTGCTTTCTTTCAATTGGGAGTTGGTGGGATTGATCACCAGTTGCCCACCGATCTTGCCTACCCGCACCGCGGCTACCGGGCCGTTAAACGGGATGTCGGAGATCTCCAGGGCCGCGGCGGCGCCGTTTAAGGCGACGATGTCCGGATCAATCTCCATGTCTCCCGACAACACCGTGGCAATGATCTGGATTTCGTTGACCGTCCCCTTGGGGAACAAAGGTCTCATCGGGCGGTCAATAAATCGGGAGGACAGGGTCTCCTTTTCCGAAGGGCGGCCGATTTCTCGCCGGAAAAACCCTCCGGGCACCCGTCCGGCGGCATAAGCCCGCTCCATGTAATCCACCGTCAGGGGTAGAAAATCTATACCTTCTCTGGGGAAGTCGGACATGACCGCGGTAACCAGGACCGCATTCTCCCCGTAGCGCACCAGCACTGAGCCGCTGGCCTGTTGGGCCAACCGGCCCGTTTCGAAATGGAGATCGCGACCCCCGATTTCTACTGAATATATTTTGGACATATTCTCCTCAATGAGCCTCCTACTTTCTCAGACCAAGTTGCTCGATCAAGGTCCGATAGCGTTCGATATCCTTATCCTTCAGGTAATTCAGGAGGCGCCGGCGTTGCCCCACCAGCTTGATCAATCCCCGACGGGAATGGTGGTCCTTGGCATGGACCTTGAAGTGATCCGTCAAGTAACTGATTCGCTCGCTCAAGATGGCCACCTGCACCTCCGGGGAACCGGTATCGGCGTTATGCAGCCGGTAGCGATCGATAATCTCCTGTTTCTGTTGCGTATTTAAGGCCACGTCTTCCTCCTTTTTTAGCGGTCAGCTTTCAGCTTTCAGCCATCAGCCAAAAAGCAACGGCCTTTCCGCGCTGCTTACCGCATTATTTGTCGCAAAGTCAGTTGGCATCAGATGCCCAAACGGCACAGGCGTCTTGCCTGTACCAAGCGCAGGCTAAAGCCTGCGGCTACACAAACACTCGTTCCGGGGCCAGCCCCGCCGGGGGCATCAGGCTCCTTACCTTCGCCACGGCCACCAGGGCACCGTCCCCCAGGACCCGCACCCGTTGGCCGTCGGCTAATGCCGCCGCCGGATGGGCCACCGCCTGGCCCTGGCGTAACCGCCGGGCCTCCTCCGATCCCACCGTAACCGAGGGCATCCCCGGCAGGCAAGCCGCCGGCGGGATGATCCGGCCCTCCAGTTCCTCCCGGCTCAACTCGGTAAGACGCGCCAGGGGCAGGGCCTGGTCCACGTAAAACGGCCCTACCGCCAGGCGGCGCAGCGCCGCCAAGTGCGCCCCGCACCCGAGAGCGTCGCCGAGGTCCTTGGCCAGGGTGCGGATATACGTGCCCTGGGAACATCGCACCGTCAGGGTGAACTCCGGGATGGCCACCGCGTCCAGGCTCAGCTCATAGATCGTCACCGTCCGGGGAGCCAATTCCACCACTTCACCCCGGCGGGCCAGTCGGTAGGCCCGCTCGCCCTGGTAGTGCACCGCGGAATGCATGGGAGGCACCTGGCTCACTTCTCCTACAAAGCCTGCCGCTGCCCGGTGAATCTCCTCCACAGCCGGCAGGTTATCAGAAGTCGCCACCACCTGCCCGGTGCGGTCCTGGGTGTCGGTCGCCACCCCCAACCTGACCTGCGCCCGGTAGGTCTTGGGCTCGGGCATCAGGTAGGGCACCAGCTTGGTGGCCTCCTGCACGCACAGGGGCAGCAGCCCCGTGGCAAAGGGGTCCAGGGTGCCCAGGTGGCCGATCTTCCGTATCCCCAAGGCCCGCCGGGCCCGGCGCACTACCTCGAAGGAGGTCACGCCTTCGGGTTTATCGATGAGGAGGATGCCGGAGATCATATATTACTGTTGGCCTTTTAGAATTTCTTTAACCTGTATTTTCACTGGCGGAAGTTTATTTTCAATAATGTCCCAAATGGTCTCTAAATCAATCCCGGGATATTCATGAATCAATATATTTCTTAGGCTAATAATTTTGTGCCACTCGACATCCGGGAATTTTATTCTAATTTCTTCAGGTAATCTTCTGGCAGCTTCACCAATTATTTCGAGATTACGGATTACCGCGTCGATCGTTTTTGCATCATTACAAAAATCTGCC
>JBAZKX010000150.1:0-5989 GCA_041650575.1 Desulfobaccales bacterium | reverse complement strand
CAGGAGCATGCGGTCCGCCGAGCTTAGCACCACCGCATGATCCGCCAGGAGCCGGTGGTTGAGGAGTCCCAGGCGGTAGAGGTGGCCCACCGGCGTCGCCCCGTAACGGGCCTGGCAGTCCGCCACCTCCTTGGGGGTCTCGGCGAGATGGATGATGAGGCGGGCATCGTGTTTGGCCGCCAACTCGCCGCATTGCTGCAAGAGATCGGGGGAGCAGGTATAGACCGCGTGGGGCTGGATGGCCACCCGGATCAGGGGATGATCCTGGTAAGTGCGGCACAACTCGGCGCTGAACTTCAGGCCCGCGTCGGGGGGGCCGTAATTGGGCGACGGGAAGTCATAGAGGACCTCGCCCACCACCGCCCGGATGCCGGTGTCGGCCACCGCCCGGGCCACGTCGCCGGCGAACAGGTACATATCCGCAAAGGTGGTGGTGCCGGAGAGCAGCATCTCGGCCACCGCCAGTTTGGTGCCCCAATAGACGAAATCGCCGTTGACCCGGCTTTCGGCGGGAAAGATGTAATTATTGAGCCATTCCTCCAGCGGCAGGTCATCGGCCAGGCCGCGGAACAGGGCCATGGCCGCGTGGGTGTGGGCGTTGATCAGGCCCGGGAGGATCAGGCCTTGGGGATAGTCCAGCACCTGGGCCGGGGCGTAGCGAGCCCGAAGGTCCTCCGGGTGACCCACCGCGACAATCTTCTCCCCTTTAAGGGCCACCGCCCCGGGAGAGAAAGCTTCGTGCTGCGAGTTCATGGTCAACACCCAGGCGCCCTGGATGAGCAGGGAAATGGGTTCCGGCCCCGGATCAGACATCCTGTACTCCTTTCATAAGGCTCAACGCCATGAAGGCAAACTCTTGGTTAAGCCCTCTGCATCCAATGATTTTCCCCCAAGCGGGGAGATTTCTGCTGGTGGTAGGGGCGGGGTTTCCCCGCCCCAATAAGAGCATATCAACGAAGGGCGGGGAGACCCCGCCCCTACGTGCTTTTTAGCTCCCACATCCCCTTTGATAAAAGGGAGACCTAAAACCCTGGTGCCGGAGGTCATTTTTTTGGCGCCGGGCCGGTGCTGGGCGGCACCGCCTGCTCCCAGGGCCTGATGGCCACCTGAAAGCGGGGGGCCGTGCCCTGGGGGATCTTCAAACTGAAGGTGCCGGCACACAGCGAAGTCCCTTTGATCCAGGGGTTCAGGGCCTTAAAGGCCTTATAATAAGTTCCGCAGGCCTCGGCCAAAGTCCGGATCGGCACCTCCCGGGCCAGGGTCACCCGCACTTCGTCATAATTCAGGGGCGCATAGAGTTCGGAGGCCGGTATGTCATAACCGTAGCGGGCCGGGTCCTCCAGGATGATCTTGGCCGCCAGGATGCGGTGCACATAGCGTTCGGTCTCTTCGGGCAGGCTCAGGTGGTAGAAGTTGTTGACCCCCTGGGCGGCGATGGCCTTCTGCACCCGGCCTTCGCCGCTGTTGTAAGCGGCCAGGGCCAGGGCCCAGTTATGGAAGAGCTGGTGCAGCCTCTCGAGATACGCCAGGGCCGCGTCCGTGGCCGCGGAAAATTCCATCCGTTCGTCCACGTCGTTGGTACACTTCAGTTGGAAGCGCTGGGCCGTGGGACCCATGAATTGCCAGGGGCCCAGGGCCCCGGCGGGCGATTTGGCCGCGGTGCGCAGGTCGCTCTCCACCACCACCACGTATTTCAGATCCAGGGGCAGCTGCCGGGCCCGCAGCTTCCGTTCGATTTCCGGAAAGTAGCGGTGGGCCCGCTTCAGCCACATGGTGGTCTGAGCCCGGCTCCACACCTCGATGGTGAACTCCCGGTCCAGCCCTTCCTTGACCTCAGGCTCCTCCAAGGGCACCGGTTCGCCGCAGAGGAACAGCGGGGACGGCACGCTGAAGTAGGGCAGGCGCGCCGCCTCGGCGGCGGGCGCGGCCTGGGGCGGCGTCCCGGCCAAGCCCGGACCCGCCCCGGCCCCGCCGGGCAGGAGCCATAAACCCGCCAATACGCAGATAATTATGAGCATCATAAGCGCTAATCCTGATCGCCTGAGTTTAATTCTCCGTAAGCATTTATCCCACCGGGAAGGCTCTGTCAACCCGCGGAGGGCGGGGATCCCTCTCAGGCCGGCTGCAGCAGGTCAACCCCGGGGGCCGCGTCACCCTCGCTGCGGCCCTGGGGCCGGACCGCGATCTTAACTTCCGGTACGGGCTGGTGATGCAAGACCCGTTGCGGGAAAGGCAGATCGATGCCGTGCTCCTTGAAGCGCTGCCACACCCCCAACCGCACCTGGCTCTTCACATTCGAGACGCCGTTTTGCGGGTCCCGGATCCACACCCGCAGTTCCAGGGTGACGGAGTTGTCGCCGAAACCCATCAGCAAGGCGCTGGGCCCGGGTTCGGTCAGGATGCGGGGCTCTTCCCTGGCGGCCTCCAGCATCAGGTCCATGGCCTGCTTAAGGTCGGAGCCGTACCCGACCCCCACGGGAATCTTGAGGCGCAGAAGGTTGTTGGTGAAGGACCAGTTGACCACCTTATTGGTGATCAGGTCCTCATTGGGAATGAGGTATTCCGTGGCGTCCCGGGTCACCACCGAGATGTAACGGCCGCCCAGATAGTTGATCCAGCCGTAGGTTTCCCCCACCTGGATGACGTCTCCGGGCTTGATGGACTTGTCGGCCAGGATGATGAGGCCGCTGATCAGATTGGAAAAAATTTTTTGCAGGCCGAAGCCGATACCCAGGCCGATGGCGCCGCTGAATACCGCCAGGGCCGTGAGATTGATCCCCATGTAGGAGAGGACTCCCAGGCTCACCAGGGTAAAAAGCGTCAAGGTGAGCAACTTGTTCATCAGGACCCGGACGGAAGGGGTGACATTCTGCACGGTCTTGATCCAGTGTTCGAAAAACATCGAGATTTTTTTGGACACCCAGAACAAGACCCCCAAAACGATCAGCCCCCGGATCATATCGAGCACGGACAGGCGGATGTCGCTGACGGATAAATGGATGCTGTCGAGCAGGGCGAGGAAGGGATAGAGCAGGTGGACGATATCCAGGGCGGCAACGGACCAGATCATGAAGCTCAATATCCTGGCCAGGGTGCGGTTCTTCATCTGAGAAGTTACCAGACGGATGGCCACCCAGGCCAGAAATAGGCTCAGGAAGATGCGGATGCCGTGATTGGGCCAGTGAAAACGCCACGCCACTCGATAGGCGAGCCAGAGCAAGACCACGGCGATAATGGGGCTCACCAGCCTGGCGACGATCAGCTTACCCAGTTGCCCCAGGGAATGTTGAATCCCGGGGTGCTCGTCCAGTTGCCGGCGGAGCCGGGGCCGCACCGCCTCGGCGGCCACCCGGGCCAGAAGATACAGGATTCCCACCACCATGAGCTGCACCAGCATGGTCCAGACCAGGATGTGGGTGAGGAAGTAATTCTGGACCTGAGACAGCGCCGCATACAGGGGATAATAATTAACGGCATTATTCATAATGGCCTCCAGGAGCATTATGAGTTTCAGAAATCGATTGTACTGGAAAGTGCGGGAAACCCACAGGAAATTATCCCGCGGCCCGGGCCGCCGCGCCGCGGCCGGCCAGGCCGCGCCGGACGGATACCCTTCGCCCATCCACCTTTATCGGCCCGGCGGGGAAAAATTTATTGATTCTTGGCGGATTCTCTTTTATTATCTCCCCATAAGTCTTAGAAAAGGAGGTGATCCCAGTGAATCGGCCGCTCTTTTTCACGCCTTTAAAATCCTGAAGCATCGGCGTCCGGGGAGCCTTGGTAAGGCTCTTGATTCGGAGGCCGGATACGGGAGGGCTGAGCGCTGGGGACACCTTAGACACGACCACCGCAGAGTAATCCCGCCTTTGCAGTAACTCTTTAAGATTCTCTCTTATTAAATTTTTCGGCCTACCGACATAATCGCCGCGAGCTTCGCACCCTGCGTTAGGCGCCAGCCTACCTGTGCCCTGTCCTGCCGCCGGGTGTCCTCGCCCTGATCGAGGCTTGAGCCGCGCGGCCTGCAAAGCTTTCCCGTCTTCGCCCCTCCTCAAGGTTTAAGTCGGTCCCGGCCCGGCCGGGATACCGTTAACTCAGTGCGTTAGCCGAGCAAGGTGAATCGTCTCATGGAAACTCATCCTAAAGCCAAAGTCTGTCAGAGCCCCGCCCTGGGGAAGCCGGCCGGCGGCGGCCGGATTCGGTCGGGTATTGCCTGGGAGGTTTACGCCACCCGGCTTTATCATTTCCTGAGATTGGCCCTGGCCGGCATTTTTATCTATGCGGGTTTTATGAAACTCCTCGAACCCCGGGCCTTCGCCCATGTCATCGCCCAATATGACCTGGTGCCCGAGGGCCTGCTCCCCGTGGTGGCCATCGGCCTGCCCGGGCTGGAACTCCTGGCGGGCCTGGGGCTCGGCTTCGAAGTCCGGGGCAGTTGCACTACGATGGTTGCCCTGCTCCTCCTCTTTCTGGTCGTCCTGAGCTACGCCATCTCTCAGAACCTGGACATCGACTGCGGCTGTTTCACGCCCTCAGAGCTGGACGCCCGACAGAGCCTCAAAGTGGCCTGGGGCCGCGACCTCGTCATGCTCGGGGCCATGGTTTTTCTGGTCCGGCGGCGGCGGAGCCGGTTTCCCCAAAACCTCTGGATCAACCAACTCAAAATCATCCTGAAAGGAGAAGGCAAAAAATGACGAAAAAATCTCTGTTCTTAGCGGGCGCACTCCTGCTCATCGTCGCGCTGGCCCTGGCGGGCTGCGGCAAATCCTCCTGGTCCGGCAAAGAGCTGGATACGGAAACCGCCGCGGTGACGTTGGCCCGGGAAATGGCCCGGGGCGGCTACCAACTGGTGACCACCCAGGAACTGAAATCCTGGATCGACCAGAAGAAGCCCATGATGATCATCGACACCATGCCCCTGGAAGACAGCTACAAGAAGAACCACATTCCCGGCGCGGTGCAGTATGAGTTCCCCATCCCCGAAATGAAGGAGATAGACGACGCGGCCAAGGCGAAATTCGAAAAATTCCTGGGGCCTGATAAGGATAAAACCCTGGTGTTCTACTGCGGTTTCGTCAAATGCACCCGCAGCCACAACGGCGCCATGTGGGCGGTAAAGCTGGGCTACAAGAACGTCTATCGCTGCCCCGGCGGCATCAAGGCCTGGGATGAGGCCGGCTACCCGGTGGCTAAGGGTGATAAATAAGCCGGCCTGGCAAAAACCGGGCGGGCCGTGGCCTGAAGCGATGAGGGGTTACCTATGGAAACTCCCCATACTGTCCTGGAACTTACCACTTGAAACATCAGGCTCGGAGGGACAATGGAGTCAACGATAACGACAGTAAAAGTACTGGGGTTTTGTTGCCGCTGGTGTTCTTATGCCGGAGCAGATCTGGCTGGAACCATGCGCCTGCAATATCCTCCGGAAGTCAGGATCCTCCTGGTGCCCTGCACCGGCCGGGTGGACATCCTGCATCTGCTCAAGGCCTTCGAACTGGGCTACGACGCGGTCTTCGTGTCCGGCTGTCACGAGGGAGACTGCCACTATCTGGCCGGCAACCTCCGGGCCAAAAAGCGGGTGCATAAATTAAAAAAAGACCTGGAGGTTATGGGCCTCGAGCCGGAGCGCCTGGAGATGTTCCACGTGAGTTCCGGCGAAGGCCCCAAATTCGCCCAGGTCTGCCGGGACATGGTGGAGCGGGCGGTACGGCTGGGTCCCAATCCGGTGCGGGAGCCCCGGCCGCGGCCTGAGCCCATGTTGAGCGCAGTGGGATGAGCCGCGAAGTTGAGTCATGGGCGGGCCGCACCTCCCGCCGAACCGGGGCGCACCCGGGGTGAACCCCTCGAGGTTAGATAAGGAGAAATGATGATGGAACCTCTGGATCTGAGCAACCTGGCAGAACGGAGAAAAACGAGCATCTTCAGCGGCATTCTCTCGGAATCCCACCTGCAGGCCTGTTTCACCTGCGGCACCTGTTCCGGCGGCTGCCCC
>JBAZKX010000149.1:0-6025 GCA_041650575.1 Desulfobaccales bacterium | reverse complement strand
TCCGTATAAGTCAGTTGGTCCTTAGGTTTGGCGGCAATGGCGGCCATGGCTTCTTTCAGTCCCATATGCTTTTTCTCCTTGTTATTTGACCGAGGTGAGTCACGGCTTTAGATTTCTTTGCATGACAATCCACTAGCGGTCAAACCAAAAATTATTGCTTAACCTTTATTCCTGGTGCTGTACCTTAGGGGCATAGCCGTTCAGGGCGCTTTTGATCCGCCGGAAGAAAGGAAGCTTGTGCTTGGCCTTCTTAAACAGGATATATGCCGGGATATAAAGTAAAATGAAGATCCCGATGTAACCCAGGGAGAGCCCGATAAAGGGAATTGGAAACGCCAAATCCTGGAAGCGGTATTGCATCCAGGCCAGGGCGACGCAGATGGGCCACAGGAAGGCCCCGGAGAAGGCGATCTGCGTGTAAAACGTCTTACCGAAGGCGTCGTTGGCTAACTGGTTGGTGGCTTCATAAGCCTGCCGGTCGCCGCTGGCCAGGGCATCCATCGACAGATCTTGGTATTTCTGCGCCTCCACCGTGGCCCGGTCCATGTGGCGCTTGCCAACCAGAAGGGCCAGCCATACGGTAACATTCCCCAGGACCACAGCCAGCAGGGCCAGGACAAAGGTGCCGATCACGAAGTCCGCCGGGGCGTAGCCCGTAATCCGGTAAAACCAGATGAGACCGGGGTCGAAAGATCGGAAGATCGGGTGCATGTCCATAAATTTTTCGCTACCTCGATGGGGCCGGCCTTACCGGCCCCATGGCCTTCCTTTACGCTTACATTCCCGGCAAGATGGATTTTCCCATAAAACCCTTGGTGAGATAACCGATACCCACGTATACCGCCAGAATCACAAAGATGCGCTTCAGCCAGACCTCAGGGATCTTTTTAGAAGTCATCGGGCCCAGGACGGAACCGATGGCAATACCCACCAGTTCGGTGCCGATCAGCAGGAAATCTACGGGCACCTGCCGGACCACCATCATGTTAAAAATATTGACAATCATACCTACCAGCACCGCCAGGGCCGAGGTGCCGGCCACGATGAACATGGGTAGTCCGGCCACGGAGGTGAGGAAAGGCACATAGAGGAAGCCGCCTCCCACCCCGATCAAGGCGGAGATGCCGTTGATGACAAAGCCGCCCAACAGGGGCCAGAGGGGATTGAAAGAGAATTCCTGGCCATAAAAAGTAAAGGCGATTTTGGAGAGGCCCCAATGCGTGACCTGCACCCCTTTGGCATGTTCTGCAGAAACCTCGGTGGATTTCTTGATATGGGCCTCTTCAAAGGCCTTGGCCGCGGCCTTGGCCGCCTTCTTCTTCGCCTGGCCGGAGGGGGTGGTTTCATAGAAGAGCACAAAGGCTACGGCAAAAACGATGATCCCGAAGAAACCCACGTAGGTGCTGACATTCATTTTGCCGACGGTAAGCAGCGGAACCAGGTAGCCGGCGAGGATGCCGCCGATGGCCAAACATAACCCCAGGGGGAGCACCAGCCGTCCCATACGGTAATAGGTAAAGGAAGAGATTAACGCCGATAATCCCACCAGATACTGGTTGCTGGTGCGGATGGAGTCGGTCATCATCTTGTTCAACGTAGGGCTGGTATTTTTAAAGCTCTTGGCGTAATCCGACAGACCGAAGACACTGATGTGGCCTACGCCCGCCATGATGCCCCCGAAGGCGCCCACCGAAGAGAAAATCCAGCCTACCCAAATGCCCCAGAGGATGTAAAACAGCCAGAAATGAGACGGCGCCCCGGGAATTCCCATGAATCCCTTGGGCGCATCGGGATGGATCATGCCCGGGCCGGCGCCCACCGGGGTCTTGGCAATGGCTTCCTCTAACTTGCCCGCCCAAGACGGTTCCGCCAGCACCAGGGTGGCCACCACGGCCAGCGCGGCAAAGAGGCCCACGATGAGTAAAGTTTTCTTCCGCATGTATTCCTCCTAATAATGATATAAAAAATAGGGTCAAGTGTAGGCAGCACTGACCTAGTGAGCCTTGATCTTACGCGGCTGATTTTTTGCGGCCTCAGGGAATTCCACGGTCCAGCAGGTCCAGAAAATCTGTCTTCAGTAAAGGTTTTTTGGCTCCCAGCACCCGGAAGAGCAGCACCGGCACGGTGGCATGGCTCACCACCTTTTCGGCCACGCTGCCCAGGACCCAGGCCACTTCGCCCATGCCGTGGGTGGCCATGGCTATGAGATCCATATCTTTGTCCTCGGCATACGCGATGATCTTCTGGGCAGGATCTCCGGTGATACAGTCCATGGTGACCTTCAAGCCTTGAGCTTCCAGTTCTCTGGCTGAGGTCGCTAACGCGGTTTTGCAGTTATTGATTTCAATTTCAATGACCTTCTTTACCTCTTCAGAAGTCGGCTCACCCCAATCCTGGTAGACATTCACCAGCACTATCTCGGCGCCGTGGCACTTGGCCACGTTCACCACCTGGGGCAGGATTTTCGCCGCCAACTTCGACCCATCCAAAGGAACCAAAATTTTCTTAAACATCAATTCTCCTCCCTGACAGGGCGATAAAAAATTAATAGAATAACCCTAAGCAAATATAATGCCAAAAAAGAATAAAATTTTTTACAAGACCTGAGTGCTGCTAAGATTTACTTTTAATACAGCAACTTAGCCTATTTTGCCAACCTGCGGCTTGCTCATCAAGGTTCGCACCTGGACGCATTTTAAGAAAATATTATATTCTTGTGGCCTGATGTTAATCGTTTATAATTAACAAACGTAAACGTGTTAACTGTTAACCCTTAACTTTGTTTGCGTTTGCCTGAACCAATTTTCCCGGGAGGCCGCATGGCCGGAAAACCGTTGCCGGACAAGCTAGTACTGGCGCAGGAAGCCTTGTTTGAAGAAGGCCAGGAGCAGTTCTGGAAGACCGTCATCGACACCATGATGGACGGCTTGCTGGTGGTGGACGTGGAAGGGGTAATCATATCCGTCAACCAGGCCATGGAGCAGATCACCGGCTTCAGCCGGGAGGAACTCATCGGCCAGCCCTGCACCATCTTCCGGTGTCATACCTGCCTGGATTCGGTGTTTCCGGGGGAAAAGAAGGAGTGTGAGCTCTTCCGGCGGGGCTCGGTGCGGCGGCGCACGTGCGTCCTCCAGCGGAAGGACGGCACCTCCTTAACGGTGCTCAAGAACGCCGCGGTGCTCAAAGACCGGTCCGGCAGGGTGGTGGCCGGGGTGGAGAATCTCACCGATTTGAGCGAAGTCGAGGCCAAGGAACGGGTCATCTCGCATCTGCGCCGGGAATTGAGCCGGGAGGAACCCACTTACGATCTGCCGGCCAAGTCGCCGGACATGATGCAGTTGTTCATCTCCAGCCTGCGCCAGGAACTGAACCAGGAAGACGCCTTTCACGGTATCATCGGCCGGTCGCCGGTCATGGTGCAGTTGTTCACCCTGATCTCCAGCGCCGCCCAATCCGAAGCCCCGGTGGTGATCTACGGCGAGTCGGGCACCGGCAAAGAGCTGGTGGCCGCGGCCATCCACCGCCTCAGCCCCCGGCGCCAGGGGCCTTTCATCAAGGTGAATAGCGCCGCGTTGAACGAATCACTCCTCGAAAGCGAGCTCTTCGGCCACGTCAAAGGGGCCTTCACCGGCGCCGACCGCACCCGGGTGGGGCGCTTTGAGGCCGCCAACGGCGGCGACATCTTTCTGGACGAAGTCGGTGACCTGCCCATGCCTACCCAGGCCAAGCTGCTGCGGGTGCTCCAGGAGAAGATTATTGAGAAAGTGGGGGACCATGCCCCTATCCCCGTGAATGTCCGGGTCATCACCGCCACCAATAAGGACCTCCACCGGCTCATGGCCCTGGGGAGGTTCCGGGAAGACCTCTATTACCGCATCGGGGTCATTCCGATCCAATTGCCGCCTTTAAGGGAACGGCGAGAGGATATCCCCCTGTTGGTCAAAACCTTCATCAACCGGGCCCGCCGCCAGACCCGCAAACCCCTCACCGGGATCAGCGACGCGGTTATGGACCTGCTCACCTCCCATGATTGGCCGGGCAACGTCCGGGAACTCATCAACGTCATCGAGTATGCTTTTGTCCTGTGCCCCGAAGGGGCCATCCTGCCGGAACACCTCCCGGCCTCCTTTCAGACCAGGCCGGAACGCGCCGCCCTCCGCCCCGCGGCCCGTGCCGGCCGGGGGCTGGACGAGCGCCAGCGCCTCATCGACGCCATCAACGAAGCCGGGGGCAAGAAGAGCGAAGCCGCCCGCCTTTTGGGCATCAGCCGGGTAACCCTCTGGAAGCTCTTAAAGGCCCACGACATCCAGGTGGATAAGATTATCCGGGGATGATTTCAGAAGCAGGAAAAACTTTTTTCTTTGGCACGGGCGGGATCGCGCCCCTTCGGATGCGCTCACAGGTCGATGGATTCCCCGGTCCTGGCCTTCCACTTCTTATAGACCACCGGGATGAGGCTCACCGCGACCACCAGTACTACTCCGATGATCAATCCCGGGGAAATCTGGCCTTTAAAAATATCCAGGATATTGCTGGAGAAATACACGAACGCGATGGTGGAGGGCAGCATGCACACGAAGGTGGCGCCCAGGTAGGGCCAGAAAGCCACCCGGGTGAGCCCGAAGGCGTAATTCAACAGGGAGAAGGAGAAGACCGGGATCAGCCGGGAGATGGCCACGATCTTCCAGCCGTGCCGGGCTACTTTGTCGTCCAGGGTCATGAGCCGGGTGCCCGAAAGCTTCCCTGCCACCCAGTCCCGGGCCAGGTAGCGGGCCACCAGGAAGACCAGGCCGGCCCCGAAAGTGGCGCCGATGACCGCATAAACCACCCCCCAGAAGGGGCCGAAGAGGATGCCGCCGGCCAGGGTGATGGGCAGGCCGGGCAGGAAGAGCGGCCCCACCGTCCACACGACCAGGTAGATCAGGGGCAGCAGGATGCCGTGCTCACCCCCCAACTGGCGCAGGCGCTCCTTATCCAGATACTGCTCCGGGTGAGCGTACTGCGCCGCGATCACCACCGCGAGCAGGAGCAGGAAGATCAGCGGCCGGATCATGGAGGTTTTGCGGCGTTTTCTCTGATGAGGCAATGCTTGCGGGTTGGTCATAGAGGTCTCATACAATTATAGCACAGCCGGACGACTCTGAAAATCAAGCCCGGTCCTCGGCGTCGCGCCTCGTCGGGGCCCCTCTCCTGCCCTCCGCCAGCTCCAGCAGTCGGCAGGCTTCCCGGTGGCTGCGCCAGCCCGGGTGCGGCGCCGGATGCGCCCGGCCCAGAAAGGCCAGCAGGTCGGCATAGGTATCAATGTCGGGCCAGGCCGGCAGGAGATGGACCTTGAGCCCCAATTCTTCTGCCAATCTGAGGGTGTCCGTGAGGACCGTGCGGCTGGACCAGGCCGGTCCCCGGAACAAACCGGGCTGCGGCTCGGCCAGGCCCACCAGGTAATAGCCGCCGTCCATGGCCGGCCCCAGGACGACCTGAGCCCGTCCTGCCGCCAGCACCTCCCTGGCCTCCGCCACCACAGCCCCCGGCAGGTCGGGAACGTCGCCGCCTCTCAGCAAGACGGGGCCGAACCCCGCGGCCAGGCCCCGGGCGCAGGCCCGGGCCATGCGTTCTCCCAAATCCTTCCCCTCCTGGGGAAACAGGTCCGCGCCGGGAGGTGTAAGCCTCCGGAAAAAGTCCCGGGCTCCGGACGGGCTGTAAGCCAGGGCCAGATTCATTTCCGGCACCCGGGCCATTTCTGCCACAATATCCTGCAAAAAACTGTGATAAAGTTGAGTGGCCTCTTCCGGGGACAGCGGCGGGCTGAGACGGGTTTTCACCAGTCCCGGTCGGGGTTCCTTGGCAAATATGATGAGCAAGGCGGTCATCCGGTGAACCACAGCCCCAGAGATTGGCGGCAGTCCGGGTCGTCTCCCGGCCCCGGCGCCCATGCTTCGCCGGGTGATAACCCCGCGGCGCCGCCCCCCAAGCCGATCATTTCCATTATCCTGCCGGTCCTCAATGAGGCTGCCATCCTGGCCGCGGC
>JBAZKX010000148.1:0-6030 GCA_041650575.1 Desulfobaccales bacterium | reverse complement strand
ATTATAGCGTTTGCCATAAATTCATTCCGCTTGCTAATTTTTAAATCCCCCTAAATCCCCCTTTTCCAAAGGGGGACTTTTAAAGCAATTCCTTATAGTTCCCCCCTTTAACAAAGGGGGGTTAGGGGGGATTTTGGCTTCTTAAGCATTGCCATATCGGAAAAAACTTTTGGCAATCGCTATAAGCGGATGCAAGGCGGCAGCCGGGCGATGGGCTCAGCTAAGGGAGCAATGACCTTGATTATTTTAACCCCAGTAAGGGGACCAGAACTATGCCGATGAAGTCCTGGAGGAAATGCATAATGACGGGGGCCACGAGGCTGCGGCGCCACAGGTAAACCAGGGCAAAGGCCAATCCCATGCCGCCCACCGTTACCACCCCGGATGAGCCCTCATAGCCGTGCCCGAGGGAAAAAATGACGGCGGACAGCAGCGCCGCCCAGCCAGGCTTCATTTTAAGCCCCCGGAAACGAAGCAGCAGATAACCCCGGAAAATGGTCTCTTCCGCCAAGGCTACCGCGACGACCAAAAAGAAGGCCAGGATTATCTCCGCCCCGCCCTTGGCCGCCAAAAAGGCAGGCAGTGGCGTGGCGGGAGAGGAAAAACCCGCGCTTTGCAGGAGGTGGTCGAGAACACCGGCCCCAAAGAACAGGGGGAGAAAGAGACCAACTCCCAAGATCACGTCCTTCCAACCGTTTTTAAAGGTCCAGCCCAGTTGCTCCAGTGGCTCGCCGTTGCGCCAGAGAAAAAAGAGAATCAGGCTGACCAGGGCCAGGTCTCGCAACATAACCGCAAAGGCAGTAAACACAAAACCCAGGGTTCCGGCCCGCAACACGAAAAGGGAAAGAACCATGGAAGGGACAATGAGAAATAAGAAAACCGCAACCTCAAAGAGCTGCTCCCGAGCATCCGGGCCCTGGGTTGTTGGGGCGGTTCCGCCTTGACGACAGTTTTCTCGTTGCATGGCTGGCCCTCCGGGTGCTGCCTGAGATTTTTTGTTCTCGGCCTTACTTCTTAAAATAATGACCGGTTTTGCCCTTGGCAACTGAAGCGGAAGGCTTTGCCCTCACCATGGATAGCCATCAACCAAGCGATCCGACTTTCCGATTATGACTAAATTAGCTAATTATATCTACTAGTAACAAATTTACCCTCAACCGTTTCCGGGACCAATAAGCCCTAAGAACTTTCCCCATACAAATTTCAGGGTTTTCCAACCTCGATATTAAGGGATTGCCTAATTCCATTCCGATGGATAAATGGCAAATTATAGCCACGGTCCCAAGGAATGAGCTTCTTAACCAGGAGAGGAAGGGAATCCATGAGTCAGACCAAATTCTATGAAGGAGAGCTGGCCGCCGGCGTCCCTGCCAAGCAAGCCGGCGAAAAGGAAGGCAAGGTCAACACATGGACTACCAGGCTGATTCTGGTGACGCTCCAAGTCATCATTGCCATCTCCATTTTTCAGGTAATCCGAGACGTTGTCCTGCCTCAGAGAGGGGCGGGCAGCTACAACATCTACCTGGCTATCATGGGTTGCACCCTGGCCACCATCTGCGCTTACCTGATCTTGTTGAAGTACCAGACCCTTATTCAGCAGTTCAGTACGGAAAACGTCAAGTTGGGCGAAAGGCTCGGGGCCCGGACGTCCGAATTGGAAAGAGCCAACGCCGAGATGCGCCTGGAAATATCCGAACGGCGACGGGTGGAGCAGGCCCTGCTGGAGAGCGAAGCGCGATTCCGCAATGTCATTCGGGAGGCCGCCATCGGCATAGCCCTCATCGATAAGCGAGGGCGGGTGATTGACTGTAATCCGGCCCTCCAGGCCATGCTGGGTTATGACGCCGATGAGTTGCGGGGGATGGAGTTCAATCGCATCCACCACCCGGAGAACGTGGGCATAAGCCAGGATGTCTTCCAGAAATTGCTCAACGGCCAGCAAGAGGTTTACCGGGTGGAAACCCGTTATATCCGTAAGGACGGCTGGGTCGGCTGGGGCCGGCAATCTATCTCCCTGGTGCGCGAGGCGGGAGGCGAAGCCCAATTTGTCATCGCCATGTTCGAGGATATTACGGAGCGCCGGGAAAACGAAGAGAAGATCCGCACCTACCAGGAACAGTTGCAGTCCCTGGCCTCGGAATTATCCTTGACCGAAGAACGGGAACGGCGCCGCCTGGCCACGGTGCTCCACGACCATATCGCCCAACTGCTGGTGCTGGCCAAGGCCAAGTTCGATAAAATGCAGGATTCCAACCTGTTCCGCGCCATTGTCAAACCCGTGGAAGATGTCCGGAAGCTGATTGAGGAATCGATCCGGTACACCCGGTCCTTGATCTTTGAACTCAGTCCTCCCATCCTTTATGATCTGGGCTTCGAGGCCACCATGGAATGGCTGGCGGAGAATATGGAGGAACAGTACGGCCTCAAGGTCGAAGTAGAGGACGACGGTCAGCCCAAGCCTTTGGATAATGAAGGCCGAGTGCTCCTTTTCCGGGCGGTGCGGGAACTGCTGTTCAACGTGCTCAAGCACGCCCAGGCTGAAAACGCCCGGGTCTCGATGCACCGGAACGGCGATTATCTGCAAGTCGTGGTTCAGGATAACGGGGTGGGTTTTGCCCCGAACAAGCTGTCCCCGGCCTCCGGAAAGGTGGAAGGTTTCGGTCTCTTCAGCGTCCGGGAACGCCTGAATTATTTCGGTGGCAGCCTGGAAATCGACTCGACCCCCGGTCAGGGCGCCAGGGTTACTTTGATCATGCCTGTACAATCCGGGATGAAATCGAGTAAGAGCCGGAAAAATACCCCGGCCGCCCTCGAGGCGGCTTCCCCGGCGGCGCCTGCGGGGGTATCCTCCCTGCCGTCAGCTAAAACCCGGAGTACTCCGCCGATTGTAGTGAACTAGCAAGGTCCCGGAGTAGCTTATACCTGCCGGCTCCCCTGCCTGAAGGGCGTTCCAGGGGGCCGGCGCACCCGCCTCATGAGAACACCTTACCACTCCCAGCCTGACGCCGGCTCGGCGAGGCTGACGCGACTTTCTGCTCCCGCGCCGCAAAATTCAGTTTTGTCGCCTTGAAAACTGTAGTATCATGGCACCAAGCAGACGTGTTTCTGCCGGGGGGGCAGGTATGATTTCTGAAATTTACCTGTACATACCCCGGGTCAAGCCGCGCCGACCATTTTATCATGAACGTGTGAGGTCCACAGGAAGATAGGATGAGTATCAGAGTCTTGCTTGCCGACGATCACCAGATTATGCGGGAAGGGCTCCGTTCCATGCTGGAAAAGGAGCCGGATATCACGGTGGTGGGAGAAGCCGAGGACGGCCGGTCCACGGAGCGGATGGCCCGGGAGTTGACTCCGGATGTAATTATTATGGATGTGGCGATGCCCGATTTAAACGGCATTGAGGCCACCCGGCAGATTGTCAATGAGATACACGGCATCAAGATCATCGCCCTCTCCATGCACAATGATCGGCGCTTTGTGTTAAACATGCTCAAGGCCGGGGCCGCGGGCTACATGCTCAAGGATTGCGCCTTCAAGGACCTGGCCAAGGCCATCCGGGTGGTGATGTCCCATAAGACTTACCTGAGCCATGAGATTGCTGACATCGTGGTTAAGGATTATCTGGCCTCCTCCGCACCCATAGAATCCTCCGCTTTTCATCTGCTGTCGCCGCGGGAACGCGAGGTCCTCCAACTCATCGCCGAAGGCAAGACTTCCAACCAGATCGCCGAAAATCTCCACGTCAGCGTCAAGACCGTGGAAACCCACCGCCAGCAGATCATGGTGAAATTGAAGATCAAGACCATCGCCGAGCTGACGAAGTATGCCATCCGTGAGGGCTTGACCTCGGCCTAGCTCTCTTTATCGGCGCCTTGGGGCTGGCAATCAATACGCTCGGGGAGGAGGATCGGGTTTAATCCGCCGTAATCTGCCGGGGCCTCCGCAATACCCGAATTACGCTCCATTTTGATCGCCTTCCCCGCCGGTGGGCTCGGGAAAAAGCCGATTATTCCCTTCCTGAAGGGAAATTCAGTAAAATCGAACCCACTAATCAGGATATACCCCCATTGTAAGAAACCCGGATAGCTTTAAACTCCGTATAGTGCTTCACCGAAAAGCCCGGGCCGGATCAACGGATGATCGGCCAACCTAAAATTCTTCTTCTGAGCCGAGGAATCGCATGGGCGCTAATGACAGGAGTGTCAGGGTTTACCGGGAAGAAATTGAACGGCTCTTGAGTTTGAAGTCCGAAGTCGATTACCGGCAAGAACTGGCGGATTTTGCCGAAAATTATCGAACCTTAGGCTGGGCTTTATTGGCCTTGGACGCCCAAGACGTTCATGATCTCGAGGTGGATTTCAGCCAGAAGCCGGAAACCTGGAAGGAGCAGTGGCAGGACCTGAGCCTGGAGGCCCCCCGAATCAATCTGGGGGTCTGCACCGGCAGGGCGTCCCGGTTAATGGTTCTGGAAGTTAACAAGGGGCAAGGCGAATCTCTCCTGGACCAGTTTGGAGAATGGCGGGCCGCGTGTGTGGCGGCCCTGGGGTCCGGCCGCGAGCAACACTTTTATGCCTGGCATCAATCACCTGGTTTTGAGGCCGTTCCCGGTTGGAAGACCCCGGATTTTCAGTGGTTCGGGGAAGGCCAGGTGGCGCTGATACCGCCTTCCGCGGACCCTGAGGGGATGGAATCCTGGCGCTGGCTGCGCCCGCCGTGGGAGAACCGGCCCCAGCCCCCCAGTCCGTCTTTGGGTAAGTTTTTGCAGGAATACGTCACGAGGCAGCCGCAGGCCAGGCCGGGAGTCAGCCTCTCCTGGCAGGAGGTCTATTGCCTGGTGTCACCCTATGAATCCCTGCTCCAGGCGATGATCTCGTCGCCGACCTCGATGGAACTCTATTATCAGGGAATTCTCCTGGCTGCCCGGGAGGTCGGGCTCCGGCAACCCGAAATACTCTTGCCGCTGCTGTGGCATGCTCCCCACGGCGATGCCCGGGAAAACGCCCGGCGCTGGGAATCCCTGATGAACCTGGTAGCTACGGCTCCAGACCGATCGGGAACCGAACCGCGTCCTGTAAAAGTTCCTTTTGATTTGATCCTGGACAATGCTAGACAAATTTTACAGGGGCCTGTCGGCGACTGCGTGGCGGTTGCGGATACTTTCGGCCCGGGCTGTTCCCCCCAGCGGGGTTCTTGGGGGCCGCCCGAGCCCGGCGCGGCCCCGCGGCAGTCTTTATCCAGCCGCGTGCCTAAAAATGAGTCACGGAAAGTCTAGACAGGGCCAATACTTGCAATGGTGCAGAGGGCGGTCGAAAAGGATTTCGCGGACCCGGGAGAAACTCTAAGAATGTGGTGGACTCCTAAGGATAAGCGTCGGCGTTCAGGGATCGCCAGCCGGTTTCAAAGAACGGCATCGACCTCGGTTGATGAGGTGGATTTAACCAACCAGCCGGGGAACGAATCTGAGTCCGAAGCAGGTGGGACAGCCGCCCGCGGCGTTGTTCCGGAGGCCGTGCCGGAGCTTCTCGACTCCGCCAACCTTCCCGACCAGGCCGGAGCCGCGTCGGATGACGGTTTCTTGCCGGAACCGGAGCCCCCTTTAGATGAGATGGTGGAGGGCATTTACACTTCGCTCCAGGATCTGAAAGCCGCCGTGAGAGAAGCTCAAATTCAGCCGGGGTCGGATCCGGCCCCGGAAATCAGCCCTCCGGATTCCGGGGATATGCAGTATCGGACCCTCTTTGATGAGGCCCCTGAGGGCTTCCTGGTGACTGACGGCCAGATGGTCATCCAGGAGGGCAACCGGGCCGCCGCCGCCCTGTTCCAGGTGGAGGCTGCTGCCCTGCGGGGCCGGCCTTTGCTTCACTTTATCGCCGAAGCCGATCGGGCCGCGTTCCAAATCAGCCTGATCCAAGTCCGGGAGGGCGGTGAGAAGCGGAACTGGCCCCTGCGGCTGCAACTCGAAGGCGGCGAGCCTTTTCCCGTGTTTGTCAGCGTCAGGAGCCAGCGCGATCGTCAGGACCGGTTGCT
>JBAZKX010000147.1:0-6034 GCA_041650575.1 Desulfobaccales bacterium | reverse complement strand
TACGCCCCCAAACAGATCCTCGAAAATCCGAGCGGCCCAGAAAAAGATATTGTGTTCCTGGACCCAGGTGCGCATGGAAGCCATCCGGGCGGCTTTTTCTTCGAGCGGGTCCTCCAGAGCTTTATAGATGTTGTCAGCGATCTCCTCTGGATTAAAGGGATTGATGCTGTATGCCCAGCCCAGTTCTCGGGCCGCGCCGGTAAAGGGGCTGAGGAGCAGAGCGCCGTCGCCGTTCACCCGGCTGGCGACGTATTCCTTAGCAACCAGATTCATGCCGTCGTGGAGGGAGCTGACCACCATGACATCCGCCAGGCAGTAATAGGGGACGATCTCTTCCTGGGAAAGGTGGGCCTTGACCACGATGACAGGCTTCCAGCGGCCATAGGCGTAGCGGCTGTTGATCTCCACCTCCAGGGAATCAACCAGGGCGTTGAGCTGCTTGTACTGCGGGATATTCAACCGGGATACCGGCCCTAGTTGGATAAAGGTGAAACGCCCCTGGTACTGGGGATACTTTTGGAAAAAGATATTGACGGCTTCCAGGCGTTCAGGGATGCCCTTGGTGTAGTCGAGCCGGTCGACTCCCAGACCTACTTTCAGCCCGGTGAGGTTGAAGCGATGGCGCAATTGCGCGATCTGGACCTGGGTATCCTCGGAAGCAGCAAAATTCTCGAAGCGCTCAAAATCGATGCTGATGGGAAAGGGCCGCACCCGGGTCTCTTTGCCCTGACGGAAAATAGAGTATTTTTCGTAGTCTACCCGAGCCTCCAGGGTCCGGTCCACCGTATCGAAAAAATTATTGCAGTGGTACTGGAGGTGAAACCCCAATAGGTCATTGCCCAAGAGGCCCTCGAGGATTTCGGTGCCCCAGGGGCAGATGCGGAAGACCTCATAGTTGGGCCAGGGGATATGCCAGAACTGGCAGACGATCAGGTTAGGGTTGGCTTCTTTGAGCATCTGGGGCAGCAAGGCGAAATGGTAATCCTGGATGAAGACAATGGTCCGCCTGTCTCCCAATTCGTCCAGAATGACGTCGGCAAACTTTCGGTTTACCTGGCGATAGATTTCCCATTGGGCGGAGGAAAATTGGGGGCGGGCATAGCAGACGTGGCACAAGGGCCAGAGGGCCTCATTGGAGAAGCCATAGTAGTAACCTTTTTCTTCTTCCCGGGTCAGCCAGAGCCGGCGCAACTTATATTTGGGGTTTTTGGGGGGCACCATGATGGCATCCTGCCCCACCACGGCATCCTGGTCGGCTTCGCCACTACTGGCGGCCACCCAGGTGCCGCCGGTGGTCTGCATCAAGGAATCCAGGGCTATGGCCATACCGCTGGCGGGCATAATGACCTCCACCTCCCCGCCCCGGTAGATATGCATATAGGGTTCGCGATTGGACACCAGGATAAACTGGTATTCGCTAAATTTTTTCTGAACCAAATCCTTTAAGCTATCTTTGCTCCACATCATCTGCCCCTCCCCTTGGGTGGCAAATTTGAGACTCGCTACAAGTTACAATTCCATAATCCTCTCGGTCGGATTTTCCCGTAAAATCATCAGGGTAAGGTAATCTCGAATGTTCCTGGTAGTGAGAAAGTGTTGGCGGACGAATTCCCTGGCCATCTTGCCCATACGCCGGGCCATTTCCGGCCGGTGCAGGAGATAGCGGATACGAAAGGCGCAGCCCTCCGGGGAATGGACCAGAAAACCGGTAGTATAGTCCCGGAGCTGCAGCACAATACCGCCCACCGCACCGCCGATAACCGGTTTGCCCTTCCACATGGCTTCAGTGACGGTGAGGCCGAAGCCCTCCCGGGTGGATTTTTGGACAATGATATCTGCGGCCCGCTGCAGGGCATTGACTTCATGATGGGCGTCCGGCGGCAAGAGCAGTATCTGGATATCCGGCTCATCTTTGGCGGCCTCCATGACCTCGGCAAAGATGCGGGGTCCTTCCGGATCATCGATGGCTTCCCCGCCAGCCAGAACAAGCTTACAGGGGGTATGGCGCCGCACCATACGAAAGGCCTCGATTACGCCTACGGGATCCTTAAAGGAATCAAAGCGGGAAACCTGCAGGATGATGGGCTTATCCCGTTCGATCTCCAAGCGGTCTAAAACTTCCTGGACTTCCGCGGTGGTCAGTTCCCGGTTCTTTTCGCTCAAGGGGTCGATGGAGGGGCGGATGAGATACTGGGGGTGGGGCAGATTCTGGGCGAACTGGGACATGGAGAACACCGAGGCTTCATATTGGCTGACGATCTCCTGCAGAAATTTCCAGACATGGCGCTCCGGCCGGGAGGCATCGATGTGGCAACGCCAGATCCAGTGTTTGGCCTGGGGACGGAGAAAATTAATCAGGTAGGCGGGCTGAGGGTCATGGACCAGGACAAAATCTGATTCCCAGGTAAACTTGCGGGCGTTCTCCCGATTAATCTCCCGGTAATGATCCAACATGGCCGGGGAGAGATGGACCTTATAGCCTTGCAGGGCATTATGCATCGCCTTGGTGATCTCAAAAAATTTCTGATCTCCATGGATCACTTCCCATTTGACATCCAGCCCTAACTGTTGCAGTAAGGGGACGGCCCGGTATAAAATTTCCGCCACCCCGCCTCCGGCGCGGGTGGAATTGACGTGAATAAATCGCCGAGGCCCCAGGCGCTCTGCCAGGCGCTGGAGCTGATCGATCACTTCCTGGCCCACGATGGGGGCATAATCATTGAGTCCGATCACAGAGTTCTCCCAGATGTTGATGGATCAGCCCCAAAAGGGTGTCCCGGATTTCTCTCAAGCTATAGAAGTAAATATCTATGCCCCGGATGGCGGCGACCAACTCCGGCAGACCGAAGTTGGTCTCAATCCAGAAGGAAAAGTCATCGGCTTTGCGCACCCCCAGGCGCCAGCGGGCTTCAAAAAAATGATAATACATAGAATCCAACCCCACCTTCCGCAGGCTCTCGCAGAACTTCAGCAAGGTATCGGCCCGGATCTGAGAGCGCATCACCACGGTGGAGGCCTCACAGAAATAAAACTCAAACCCGGAGCGAGCCCAGGGCACATAGGGGATATCCCAGAGATACTCCTCCAGGATGTCCACCACGGCTTGGCGGACCTGGGCTAGATTGTCATAGTCAAAGGGGTCAAAGGAGCTGAGCTTCTCGGCCAGCTTGATGTCTTGCAGGGCTGTGGCAGCCCACCGAGCAAATTCGTTGGGATATTCTTCCCCCGGTTGGGCGATGGCCAGGCGAGACTGAAAGATGTGGTAGTAGAGAACCGATTCATCAAGCTCGCGCACGGCCTGAAGCAACTCCCTTAGATTAATCGCTTTTTTACCGATGGGCATGGGCATGAGAAAACATTCCCTGAACGCAAAGGGATTCTCAGCCGGTTGATCTGGACTTATTTTCACGTTTTCTCCTCCCCTTGGGTTGCGAGCAGAGCCAAAAACTCCCGCACCTGCGCTGGGTTCTCTAAGAAATGGGTGGCCTTGGTAGGCTGTTCTTGGTTTCCCACTTTGAAAGATAGGCCTTGTTCCTGAATCACTGCAAAAACACTTTCATCAGTAGTATCATCCCCTATATACAGAGGAAAGTATCCAATGAAATCAGAAGATAGCAAGATCTTCTGAATCGCCTCCCCCTTGTTTACTCCGTAGGGCAGGACCTCCATCACCTTTTTCCCGGCAAGAACCTGGTAGGCCCCAGACTCAACTATATGTGCCTTCCAGGTTTCTATATTCTTTAAGAGTTGGTCTTCCTCTCTTGGGGAGACTTGCCGGTAATGGAGGACAAAGCCCTGGGGTTTGTCTTCTATCCACCAGCCGGTAAAATACTCCAAAAGTGCGGACAACTGTTTTTTCCACTCGGAAATCTCTGGTGAGGCAGATTCCCCGCTGATTAAATTCAAGGGCTTTCCGGCAATCAGGCCTTCTCCTCCATGGGAGCCGAGATAATTAAGTCCAGGTATGGCCAATAATTTAAGTAAATTTTGCAGAGGTCGCCCGGAGACCACCACTACTGCATAATCGACCTGATTAATGAGGCGGGTCAGCAGTCGCAAAAGCCCAGGAGTGGGGCAGGCTAACTCGGGGCGGGGGGCAATCTCCACCAAGGTGCCATCGTAGTCTAACAGCAACAGGAGCTTTCGCCCTTGCCTACGGCCTTGCACCATCCTCGCAAAGAAGTCGACTGGCTGTGCATGCATTATTTTTAAAGACTTTAATTAAGCTGCTTTGGATTGCCCGGGTGAGAAAAGCCTGGGATGGTTGATGGCTGTGCCTTGAACGCAATCCTGCCGCGCTTTTTCCTATGCACATTTCCCACCACAAGTTGGAGCTTAAAGGAGGCTGAAGGGAACTGCCTGCCTGAGTCTTTTTGTAAATATACCTTAAATCTACGAAAAAATCTGCCCATCTACTGCGATCGACCCTTCAGAGATGCCTGTTAGATGAAGAGTTTTGACGACTATCCGGACCATATCTGCAATTTTTTTCAACTTCCCCCCCCTCTGGCCCGCTGTTGGAATTTTTTAGCCCCTGCTGGAATCGCGGTTCATAAAAAGCAGGGGATGAGGTTATAATTAATCCCTACTATCAAGGGGATGTGTTAAGAAGGGGGAACTCCCCGGCCAGAGGAGGCAAGCCATGTTTACCCGGTTATTTAGAGCTTTCTCCTTGGGCCGGCTGGCTATCAGAAGCGGCGACGACCGTTGAGGCGCGGCCGGACTTCCTGGATGATCGGTAGGAGAATCTATGGCAACTGCAAAGGCTGAGGCGCGGGGCTCCCGGTTTCCCTTTCTGCAAGGGATTCTGCCGGTCAACCCGTCCCGGGTGCCCGCTGACCTCGTGGCGGGCCTCAGCCTGGCCGCCTTGAATATACCCCAGGCCATGGGCTATACCAGGATCGCCGGCACGCCGGTGATCACCGGCCTCTATGCCATCCTCATCCCTCTGGCGCTGTTCGCGGTATTCGGTTCCTCCCGGCATCTGGTGGTGGGAGCCGACTCCGCCACCGCGGCCATCCTCGCCGCGGGCCTCGCGGGTCTGGCGGTCACGGGCTCGTCGGAATACGTGGCCCTGTGCGGCCTGCTGGCCCTCATGGCCGCGGGCTTCCTCTTTATCGCCCGCATCATCGGGCTGGGTTTCCTGGCGGACTTTCTCTCCCGCACCGTGCTGGTGGGTTTTCTGACCGGGGTCGGCGTCCAGGTGTCCCTGGGAGAAATCGGGGGGATGCTGGGGCTGCCTAAGGGCGGGCAGAGCCCGGTGGGCCATCTCCTCCACGCGCTCCAGCATCTCCAACAGACGAACCTTTACACCCTGGCCACGGCCGCGGCCGTCCTGGCTATTATTCTGGGTTCCCGAATAATCTCCAGAAAAATTCCCGGCGCGCTCATTGCTGTGATTAGCGCCATCGTGGTGAGCTGGGCCATTGATCTGGGCTCACATGGCGTGGCCACTTTGGGCGCGGTCCCCAGCGGCCTGCCGGGATTCGGCCTGCCCCGGGTGCACTTGACCTCCGATCTCCTGATGGACCTTTTGCCCGTGGCCTTTTCCATCTTTGTAGTCATCCTGGCCCAGAGCGCCGCCACCTCCCGGGCCTATGCGGCCTGCTGCAACGAGCCTTTCAGTGAGAACCGGGACCTGGTGGGTTTGAGCCTGGCCAACCTCGGGGCCGGGCTTTCCGGCGCCTTCGTAGTCAACGGCAGCCCCACCGCCACGGCGATGGTGGACAGGGCCGGCGGCCACAGCCAGTTGGCCCAGATCACCAGTAGTCTCATCGTCCTTCTGGTAGTACTCTTTCTGACCAGTCCCCTGGCCTACTTGCCCCGCGCGGTGTTGTCCGCGGTGGTCTTCCTTATCTGCGTGGACCTCATCGACGTCAAGGGGATGCGCAGGATCTATCGGGAGCGCCCCTGGGAATTCTGGGTGGCCCTCATCACCACCGTCACTGTGGTCCTGGTGGGGGTGCAGGAGGGCATCTTGTTGGCCATGTTCCTGTCGCTGGTCAGTCACACCCGGCACGGCTACCGGCCGAAA
>JBAZKX010000146.1:0-6038 GCA_041650575.1 Desulfobaccales bacterium | reverse complement strand
CTTTCGCCAGTCTGGCTTCGATGGAGCTGAGATGAAATTTCAGCGCCATCAAGGACGAACCCAGTTCATCGTGCAGTTCTTTGGAGATCCTCCGGCGTTCATTCTCTTGGACCATTAACAGCTGGGAGGAGAGAAACCGCAGCTGCTCTTCCGATTCCAGCAAGGCTTTTTCTCTTTTTTTGCTTTTGGTAATGTCGCGTATGATGGACTGATAAAGTTTGTCACCGTTGATCTCCATTTCTGATGAACTTATAGCTACCGGGAAAGTCGTTCCATCGCGGCGTCGATGCACCGTTTCGTATGTTCGGCCATTCTGCGCCTCCATTTCCGCAACCGGGGTTTCACCCAACCTCCGGTGCTCCTGGGCATACAAATCCTCAAGTTGCAGGCGAAACAATTCTTCCCGAGGATATCCGTAAGAGGAAATCGCCAGATCGTTGGCCTCAATAATCTTGAAGTCCTGATCCATCGTGAGAATAATGTCGTTGGCATGCTTAATAAGATATTCGTACTTTTGAGCCAGATCCCGCCGCTCCCGCTCCACTTCATACTGTTGGCGATAGAAGAGAACTTCACGATTGCGCCAGAAATAAGCAATGCCGATACCGGATGAGACAATCAAGGCAATTAAAAGAAAGGCCATCAGCCAGAATTGCTCCTTAAGGGGAGCATTAATCTCTGAGATGTCGATTTTAGCCACGAGGAACCAGGGAGAGTCGGGGATAGCTCTAGTGGCGGCCAGAACCGGCACCCCCCGGTAGTCTATCCCCTCAGTGACCTCCTCTTTACCCAAGGTGGCTTTTACCCCGGGGTCGTCCTCGTCTGTTAAGGGAAGGCGTAACAGAAGCGCAGTATCTTTATGATGGCGCAGCTCATTCAGGTAAACTATTTCATTCTCCTCTCGTCTTACCAGGGCGAATTCTGCGGTGTCGCTGAGAGTTGGCCATGACAGAATGAAGGGATAAAGGGACAAGTATGGATCTATTTTCAGCAAGATAGTACCGATGTTAATAGTTTTGCCACTTTCGTGAAAATGGATGGGGACAATAAGATCGAGCTTTATTTCTTTTTTCGGGTCAAGATGCAGATCGGTAAATATTACTCTGTGCCTTCTTAAGGAATCCAAAGCAGTCTCCTTTATTAAAGGAGAAATCTCTGGATCAGTCTTTGGAATTGCCAACCGCACCGTTCCCTGAGGGTCGAGAAGTGTTATCTTTTCGTACAAATTTTGTTTCAAGCCTTGCATCCGGTGAGTAATCTCTGCTTTCCTGTGAGGTGCTGCCCTTCCTTCCAGCCATTCCAGGACCTCCCGGGCAAAAATAGGGTCGTCAAATATCGTTAAAGCGTCATGCAGGCGCTCCTGGCGCCAGGCGACGATTTCTTTGACTTTCAAGTTTGCGATAGCCTTGATTTTTCCCTCCATCTCTCTCTGAAGATGAACCGTCTGTTTCTCATAATACAAATATCCTAACACCAATGTTCCGGTCGATAAGAATACGAAGATCAGCACCAGGTGCCAGGGGATTTTCCAATAATTACCGATTGATGCCATGGCTTTGCTCAATTTGGCTTAATGGGAGGCGTCGTGATAAACAGATCATTTTTGAAGATAATTGCTAATTTTAAGAATACAAGAAAAGAGAACGATTAGTTTCTTCTGAGTAGTTGAGCTAGGGGCAATGAGTACAAACGAATTCTAAAAAATCAAACCTGCAGGATGAACCGACCAGCCCAGAGCATACGGTGCAACGGTTCACGTGTTCCCCACAGGCGTGGGGATGAACCTTGATCGGCCTTGCGCTCTTGTTTGGGCTTATAGTCTCCGGCACGGTCCTGCTCCAAGAGTTCATGGCGCCGCCTCTGGGCAGCTTCCGGCGTCCATCACTCACTTGCACAACCGCAGCGTTCTCAAATCAATTTCCGGGTCTGGGCATCCTTAAATGCCACCCAATAAATTCGGTCAGGCCGTTCCCGCCACCCAGGTACCAGTGAAAGCAGATAGTCAGTTATTAATACCTCCCCTGTTCCGGTGGCAAGACCTGCAGGTCTATCGCCGGCCAGGGGGTTTTTTTTAGTATGCAGCCTCTCGAACAGCCCCCTGAATGTATCCGCCTCCCAGGGCCTAAACGTAACGTTGATATTTCGGATCATACATCAAGGACCTGATGTAGGCGGGGAGGTCGTCGGGTTTGGGTTTGGTGGCCAGATCGCGTTGATAGGCCACTTCGGCCACCGCGGCGGCGATGGCGGCTGAGACCTCCCGGATGCGGGGCAGGGGCGGAAAGACCCGGCCTTGCTCCAGGTCGTCGGGCGAGACCGCATGGGCCAGAACCTGCGCGGCCACAAAAAACATTTCATCAATGACCTGCCGGGCCCCGGAGGCGATTACGCCCAGCCCCAGGCCCGGGAAAATGTAAACATTGTTCCCCTGGCCCGGCACCAAAGTCTTCCCCTCCAGAGTAACGGGAGCAAAGGGGCTGCCGCTGGCAAAAATGGCCCGCCCTTCGGTCCCGGCATAAGCTTCTGCCGCAGTGCATTCGGCCTTGGAGGTGGGGTTGGAGAGGGAGAAGATTATAGGCCGTTCATTTACCCTGCCCATGGTTTCCAGAATGGGGCGGGTAAATAATTTACGCCTCCCGGCCACCCCGATCAAAGCAGCGGGCTTCAGGGTTTCCACCACCACCGGCAAATCAAAGATGGGCTCGTGGTCGTGGGCATAGCGGAGTTTATGGCCGCTCAGGTCGCTGCGGCTTTTCACCACCAGGCCCTTGGAATCCACAAACCAGCACCGCCGCCGGGCTTCTTCCTCGGGCAAGCCCTCCGCGACCAGGGCGGCCACGGTCAGGTCGGCGATGCCCAGTCCCGCTTCGCCCGCGCCCACGATGAGCAAGGTTTGATCCTGAAGCCTGCCGCCCTTGATCCGCAAAGCCGAATATAACCCGGCCAGGGTCATGGCCGCGGTGCCCTGGATGTCGTCGTCGAAGGTGCAGATGCGCTGGCGATACCGCTCCAACAGGCGGAAGGCATTGTGGTTGCCGAAATCTTCCAACTGCACCAGGGTGCGGGGGAAGACCTCTTCCACCGCGACAATGAATTCCTCGACGAAATCATCGTAGGCCGCGCCGCGTAGCCGCCGCTGCTTCAGCCCGATATAGAGGGGATCGTTGAGCAAGGCCTCGTTTTCGGTGCCCACGTCGAGGGTGATCGGGAGGCTTTGGGAGGGGTGGATGCCGGCGCAGGCGGTGTACAGCGCCAGCTTGCCCACAGGAATGCCCATGCCGTCCGCGCCCAGGTCACCCAGGCCGAGGATGCGCTCGCCGTCGGTGACGACAATGATGCGGATATCCTTATAGGGCCAGTTGCGCAGGAGCTCGGGCATGCGCCCCCGATCTTTGGCCGAAATGAAGATGCCCCGGGGCCGCCGGAAAATATGGCCATACTCCAGACAGGCCTGGCCTACGGTAGGCGTATAGATTATGGGCATCATTTCTTCGATATTGTCTATAACCATCCGGTAAAACAGGGTGCGGTTGCGATTTTGGAGGCCGATCATAAAGATATACTTCTCGATATCCGTGGGCTTTTTGCGAAAATTTTCCAGCATCCGGCTCACCTGTTCTTCCATGGTCTGAACCCGGGCGGGCAACAGCCCCCGAAGACCTAAAATTTCCCGTTCCTCTTCCGTGAAGGCCGCGTCTTTATTGAGGACCGGATCCCGGAGCAGCGCCGCGCCGGTGGGAAAGCCCAGCATGCGGGCCAGGATCTTTTCTTTGGCATCGGCAAAGCGGCTGTGCTCCAGCACCGCCGAGAGATTGATCAGGTCCAGGAGTCTTTCTACGGTTTCCTGATTCATCAGGTCCCGCTTGACGCGGATCACCGTGTCATCGTCTTCGAGGGTTACCTTGTACATGCCTTTTTACCTCTGAAGTATTTGTTGCCAAGCGATTTCTCTTATTCGACTCCCTAACCCTCTCCCTCAAGAGAGGGGATAAAAGGAAGGAACTTTGGGCAAGGAACCTGATCGGCAGGCCGCCAAGAAGAAATTTGGCGACCTGCCCCGTGTCGGTGAATGAAACCCTGATGGGAAAATAAGGCGGGATGCGCGGCCAGGCAAGCTTTCCAGAAGATTTACGCGGGGATTTTCTCCTTGGACAAGAGCGCGGCCTTGAGCCATTCCCGGTTAAGGCGGGCGATGTTGCTGATGGAAATGCCCTTGGGGCATTCCATTTCGCACTCCTTATGATTGGTGCAATTGCCGAACCCTTGCTCATCCATCTGAGCCAGCATGGCCAGGGCCCGCTTGGCGGCCTCGGGGCGACCATGAGGCAGCAGCGCGAACTGGGAGATCTTGGCGCTGGTAAAGAGCATGGCCGCGGCATTGGGGCAGGCCGCGATGCAGGCGCCGCAGCCGATACAGGCGGCCGCGTCCATGGCCAGGTCGGCATTTTCCTTGGAGACAGGCAGCGAGTTGGCCTCAGGGGCCTGGCCGGTGTTGACCGAGATAAAGCCCCCCGCGGCGATGATCTGATCCAGGGCGCCCCGGTCCACCACCAGGTCTTTGACGATGGGGTAGGCCCGGGCCCGGAAAGGCTCGATAACCACCGTGTCGCCGTCGTGAAAATGGCGCATGTGCAGCTGGCACAGCGTGGTCTCTTTCTCAGGGCCATGGGGCCGGCCATTGACCACCGAGCCGCACATGCCGCAGATGCCCTCCCGGCAGTCGTGGTCGAAGGCAATGGGCTCTTTCCCCTCCAGGGTGAGCCGCTCATTGGTAATGTCCAACATCTCCAGGAATGACGCGTCGGTGGGAATATTTTCAGCCTTATAGGTTTCCAGGCGACCCGGGGCGGTGGGGCCACTCTGCCGCCAGACCTTCAGGGTAAGATTGATCGTCTTGGCGCTCACTTGTAACTCCTCGTCGCTAATTTAACGAATTCAAACTCCAGTGGTTCTTTATTGAAAATCGGCTCCTTGCCTTCGCCGGCGTACTCCCAGACGGCCACGTGGCTCATGTTGACGTCATCACGCAAGGCCTCGTGGTCTTCGGTCTGGAAAGCCTCATTGAAATGGCAGCCGCAGGATTCCCGGCGGGCCAGGGCGTCCAGGAGCAGAACGTCGGCGAATTCTATAAAATCCGCCACCCGGCCGGCGTATTCCAGGCTCTGGTTGAGATCGGCCTCCAAACCCGGCACCGTGACATTTTCCCAGAATTCCGCCTTGACGCCGGCCACCAATTTACGAGCTTTGGTCATACCCTCATCGGTGCGGCCCATGCCGCAGTACTCCCACATAATATTGCCCAATTCCCGGTGGAAATCATTCGCCGTACGTTTGCCCTTGATGCTGAGCAGCCGCTTGACCTTGGCAACCACTTCGGCTTCCGATTCCTTGAAGGCCGGATGGCTCTCAGTCACCTCGGCGAACCTGGACCCGGCCAGATAGCCATTGATGGTATTGGGGATGACGAAGTAGCCGTCGCCCAGCCCCTGCATCAGGGCGCTGGCTCCCAGGCGGTTGGCGCCGTGGTCCGAGAAATTGGCCTCCCCCAATACGAAGAGGCCGGGGATGGTGCTCATCAGATTGTAATCCACCCATAAGCCGCCCATGGCGTAATGCGAGGCCGGATAGATCATCATCGGGGTTTTGTAGGGGTCTTCGGCCACGATCTTTTCATACATCTGGAAAAGATTGCCGTACCTGGCCGCGATCTCCGGCTGGCCCAGGCGCTGGATAGCGTCGCGGAAGTCCAGATAAACCGCCCTCCCCGTGGGGCCGACGCCCTTGCCGTCGTCGCACATGCGCTTGGCGGCTCGGGAGGAGATATCCCGGGGCGCCAGATTGCCGAAACTGGGATAGATCCGCTCCAGGTAATAATCCCTTTCCTCTTCGGGAATGTCTTCGGGACGCCGCTTATCTCCGGGCTGTTTGGGCACCCACACCCGGCCGTCGTTGCGCAGGCTTTCGCTCATCAGGGTGAGCTTCGACTGATAGTCGCCGTGCACCGGGATGCAGGTGGGATGGATCTGCGTGTAGCAGGG
>JBAZKX010000145.1:0-6064 GCA_041650575.1 Desulfobaccales bacterium | reverse complement strand
GCGGTGAGGACAATGGCCGGTTTGGCGGCCGCGGCCTCAGCTCTGGCCCCCAGCCCCAGCAGTAAGGCGGCCGCCAACAGCAGCCACCGCGGCGCCCTTGCCTGTCGCATAGCTCCCTCCCGACAAAAAAAATCCCTAAGTCCATGATGGACTTAAGGATGCACCCAGCTTCTTTATCCTTAATAAGCGGGCCGCTTGTCCAGAGCGCACCCTGCTGTCCGGGCCTTCATCTCGACTTTAAGGCTTCGGACCTCCGGGCAGGTCTTCTGGCTCCCGGATCAGCCTACTACCTGCGCCTTCCCATCCCACTTCGGTGGAACAGTGGCCTCGTGCAGGGTTCGTCCCCGGTCACAGCGGCGGGACCGCGACGGCTTGGCCGTCTTCCCCATTAAACCCCGAAGGGTACCCGGATGCTTCACTATATCGAGTTAGCCCCGGCCTGTCAACTTTCTTCAGTGGAACCCACCCGGCGCCCCGCTGCAGGGCGCATCTGAGGATGCGCCCTGAGGGTTGGGGGCTGGGCCCGGGCCTTTAGCCGCCGATGAACTTGCTGAGGATGGTCACCGTCTTGTCCATCTTCTCCAGGACCTCCTCGGGGCTGGGCTTTTCCCCGATCTCGCTGTAACACTTCAGCAGATAGCTCTTCAAAACCAGCCGGCTGACCGATTTCAAGGCAGATTGGGCGGCCCGCACCTGGGTCAGAATATCGTCGCAATTCCGGCCCTCGCCCACCATGCCCTGCAACCCCCGGATCTGCCCCTCGATCTTCTTCAACCGGGACAGGATGTTCCGCTGCATCTGCTCCTTTACTTCGGGTGAAAAAAACATATCCGACCCCCCTGGGCGCTAAATCCCTTTATGAAACACGACCGGTCAGCTTCCAGGCTTTGTCCAGGGTATGATGAAGGCCGGTCGCCCTTTAAAACCGCCAACTGAACCCGAAATCCACCCCGTTTTCACTCATTTTTGACTGAAAGCTGGCCGGCTGCCCCGCCAGATTGACGCCATGCTCCGTCATGGTATTGGCAAAAGCGTGCATGTAGCCCACATTGAGGCTGAACCGCGTCGTGACATCGTAGCCGATCCCGCAGGTGAAATGATGCTCCACGATGGCCGGAAAGCCGATGATCCGGAAGCTCTCAAAGTAGTAGGTGGGCAGGATTTTGCCCTGTATCGACGTCAGCGACGCGCCGTTAAAATTGTCATGATTGGCCACCGGATTGCGTCCGTAGTTGTATCCCAGGCGCAGGGCCAGCTTGGGTATGGGTTTATACTGCACCCCCGCGGAAGCCACCCACTGGTCCCGCCAGTCAAAGTCCTTGTAGCCGGTGGCGTTGCTCCAGTTCAGCAATTTCAGGTTGGCTTCAACCAAAAGCTTGTTGGGCCAGGGCTCATAGGCCACCCCCAGCCCCAGGCGGTGGGGCGACCCCAGCTTCAGGGTATCCTTGCGGCCGTTGCCGTCGAAATCGGCCACCTTAGCGTAATCAATATCCTGCGGCGAGGTATAGGTCAATCCAAAAGACAGACTTTGGCTCGGCTTGATAATGGCCCCGACCTGGACCCCGACCCCGAAGTTGTTCCCTTGCCCCGACCCCAGGTCCAGGGTGGAGTAGTCGATGTGCAGCGCGGCCCCCAGGGAGAGCCAGTCCGTGGGCTTATAGGCCGCGGTGGGGGCGAATTTCATGAGCTGCAACTCAGTGAAGGTCCCCGAGGCCAGCGGTGCGCCGGGCCCGAAAAAATTGGGTTGGTCCAGGGCCCGGTCCCGGTAATCCACCCCCATCCCCGAAACCCCGTAGGCCCCGAAGCCGAAACGCCAGGAGGGCAGTTCCGGGAAATTGAAGGAGATGCCCAGGGCCGGAATGGGATAGACCTTGGGGTCGCTGTGGGAACTGAAGGTCTGGGGGCCGCTGGTGATGCGGGCGTTGACGTTGGGCATGAACACGGTGCCGGCGAAGTCCACCTGGGAACTGGGGCAGAAGGCCCCGAAGCACATGGCCGCGGGGTTGGAAAACACCGCGCTGATGGCATCCTGGGGCGCGGCGATGCCCACCCCGCCCATGGCCCGGGAAATGGGCCCCACCCCGATGAGACTATCGCCGTTGGTGGCCAGAGCCGGCTCCGGCCCCAGCAACCCCAGGGCCAGGATCAAAAATAAGCCGCGTTTTTTCATGGTGGTGCCTCCTGGGTAAGAATTAATTTACCCTACCCAGGTATGGTACATTATGTCAAGACTAAATTTGCGGCGCGTTTGAGGCAGGTTAGAATTTGCTTCTGGAAAACCGTAGTTGTTTGCGGATGGGGCTGGAATGGACCTGCTTTAAGGGACCAGGAGCAGGAGTTTCAAGACCGGAAGAGTTAAGGCTGTGGATTTGGTTCAGCTCCTCTTACTCCATCTCTGGAATAACATCCGCCTCAGTTCCCTCTTCGCCTTTTCCCCTTTTCGCCTCTTCCCCCTCTTCTCCCCTCAACAGGCGCATGACCCGGGCCGCCACCCCGCTCCCCTGGCAGACGGTCTCCGAAATGTCCCGGGGCCCCTGGCAGGTGCCCGCCAGAAATACCCCGGGCACGGTGGATTCCAGGGGGTGCAGGATGGGGTGGCGCTCCTGGTAGAACCCCAGCCCGTCCCGGGCCGGCGTTTGATCCGCAAAGGGCAGGACGGCCGGGGGGGCCTCCAGCCCCACGGCCAGCACCGCCAGGTCCACGGCCAGTTGCGACCGGACGCCTCGCTCCTGGTCTTCATAGCAGATGACCGGACTGCCGTCCTCGGCCGCGTCGATGCGGCCGGCCAACCCCTTGATGAAGCGCACCCCCGCGGCCCGGGCCCTCAGGTATAACTCCTCGAAGCCCTTGCCGGAGGTGCGGATGTCATTATAGAAGATGGTAACTTCGGCAGTCGCCTCGTGCTCCAGGACCAGCATGGCCTCCTTGATGGACGCGGTGCAGCAGTAGCCCGAGCAATACGGCAAAAACCGCCGGTCCCGGGAGCCCACGCACTGGATGAAGGCCACCCGCTTGACCGGCCGGCCGCCAGGCGTCACCAGGCTCCCCTGGGTAGGCCCGGTGGCGCAGACGATCCGCTCGAACTCCAGATTGGTCACCACCCCGGGCAGGCGCCCGTAGCCGTATTCGCTCTTAATCGCCGGGTCAAAGGGCCGGGCCCCGGTGGCCAGGACCACCGCGCCCACCCGCAGCCGCCGGGTGCTGGGCCGGTACAGCAGGTTGATGGCCTGGTGCTCGCAGGCCGTCACGCACATCTGGCAGTCGATGCAGTAGTCCTTTTCAATGGTGGCCTTGAGCGGCACCGACTGGGCGAAGATGATGCGGATGCACTTCCGGGGCTTGAGCCCCAGGTTCCAGCGGCTGGGCACGATCACCGGACAGACCGTGGTGCAGGTGCCGCACCCCACGCACTTGCTCATATTCACATAGCGGGGCTTAATGGTCAGCTCCACCTCGAAATCCCCGGCCCGGCCGGAAATCCGGTCGAGGCCGGCGTAGGTGAGAAGCTCGATATTGGGATGGGCTGCCACCTCCACCAGTTTCGGCCCCAGGATGCAGATGGAGCAGTCCAGGGTGGGAAAGGTCTTGTCCAGTTGGGCCATGGTGCCGCCGATGGACAGGGAGGCTTCGGCCAGATAGACCTTGAAACCGGCGTTGGCCAGGTCCAGGGCCGCCTGGCAGCCCCCCACGCCCCCGCCCACTACCAGCACCTCCCGGCAGACCGGCCCGGCCGGAACCGCAGGCATGGCCGGGGCCTCGCGGGCCAGGGTCAAGGCCCCCAGCGCGGTCAAAAGATCGGGGCAGGCGCGCACGTCCACCACCGGCAGCCCTCCGACCCTCGCAAAGAAGCCGGCATGGATCTCCGGACCGCACGCGGCCACCAGCCAACTCCGCCCTGACGAGGCCTGGGCGCGCAGCCGGGCCAGGCCGTCGGGGGTGCACAGGGGCGGCGCCAACTCCGCCTGCACCCCCGCCTGGCTTAGCCGCGCGGCCAGTTCCCCGACGTCAAACGCCAGGTCCGGGCAGGCGCAGATGAGGACTTTAGTTCGGGTCATGATCTTGGTCAATCCGTCACCGCAGGCTAGATGAGCTATCAGCGGTCAGCTTTCAGCCAATTGAAATAGGGTGGGCACGGCCTACCATGCTTCCTTGATCACCGCCACGGGCGATCCCCCCTACTTGCCCCCGCGCTTTCTCGCGGTCACCGTTTCCCCGCCGATCCCCCAGTTATCCATGTCCACTTCCTCAATCACCACCACGGTGGTCTGGGGATTCTTGTGCAGCACCTTCACCAGCAGATCAGTAACCCCCTTGATGAGTTCGGCTTTTTGCTCCGCAGTAGCCCCATCTTTGGTGATCTTGATATTCACGAACGGCATAACATCCTCCTGTTTCGCGATCAAGGCGAACCGTCTTTCCCTTTTCGTCTTTTACCCTTTTACCCTTTTCCCCTTTTCGCCTCTATCTTTCCCGCCATCTCCCGGATCACCTGCTGAAAAGTCTTACCTTCCGTGGCCGAAATCCATTCCAGGCGCAGCCGCGTCGGGTCGATGCCCCGCTTGGCCAGCTTGGGCCTGAGTTTCTCCACCCGGGCCTGGGCCCTGAGGTTCCCGGCCACGTAGTGGCAGTCTCCCGGCGGGTGGCAGCCCGACACCAGCACCTGGCCGGCGCCCTGCTTGAAGGCGTGCAGGATGAACTTAGGGTGGACCCGCCCGGCGCACATGGTGCGGATAATCCGCACCGCCACCGGGTATTGCAGCCGGGAGACCCCGGCGAAATCCGCCCCGGCGTAGGAGCACCAGTTGCAGCAAAAGGCCAGGATCTTCTCCTCCGGGGCCACCGCCAGGGCCGCGTCGATCTGGGCCAGGATCATGTCGTCGGTGAAGCCTCGGGCGGTCACCGCCCCGCTCGGGCAGGCCCCGGCGCATACCCCGCAACCCTTGCAGGCCGCCTCGATGATCCGGGCCTTGCGGTGTTTCCCTTCCCCTATCATTTCCACCGCCTGGAAGGGGCATTCCTGGTAGCAGCTCTCACAGCCGATGCAGGTCTCCGGGTCCACCACGGCGATCAACCCGTCCAGGGTAAGGGTGTCATGGGTCAGGAGCCCCAGGACCTTGGCCGCGGCGCCGGAACCCTGGGTGATAGACTCCGCCAGGTCCTTGGGGCCCTGGCAGGCGCCGGCCAGGAAGATGCCGTCCAGCACCGTCTCCAGGGGTTTGAGCTTGATGTGGGCTTCGAGGAAAAAGCCGTCCGGCCCCACCGGCAGTTTCAGCACCTCTTTGAGCCCGTTATGGTCTCCCGGCATCATGCCCACCGCCAGCACCGCCAGGTCAACCCGGTCTGCGCTGCGTCTCTGACCCAGGTCCAGGTCCGCCTCAATGCTCACCTTGCCTTCGGCCCCGGGGCGCAGGTCCCTTAACCGCCCCCGCAAAAATAATATGCCCGCCTCCCGGGCCCGGGTGTACAGATCCTCCCATTCTTTCTTGACGGTGCGGATATCCCGGTAATAGATGCGGATGCGGGCCTGGGGCAGGCGGGCCTTCAGTTCCAGGGCCTGCTTCAAGGCCGTGGGGCAGCAGACCCGGGAGCAGTAACGGTTCCCCTCGGCCTCCCGGGAGCCGACGCACAGGACAAAGGCGATATCCTGGGGCTCAGCGGCGGCGCCAGCTGCCAGTAAACGCCCTCCGGTGGGGCCCTGGGGATCCAACTGGCGTTCCAACTCCACCGTGGTGATGACCTGGGGCTGGGCGGCCCAGGCCTCGTAACGGCTGCCAGCCGGCGTAAAGGGCGCGAAGCCCGTGGCTACTACGATGCTCCCCACCTCCAAGGCAGGCTCGATTTCCCCCTCGGCCGAAAGGTTAATGGCCTGGCGGGGACAGGCCGGAACACACAAACCGCAGCGGTCGCAGTGCGCCCCGTCCACCACGTAGCGGGCCGGAAAGGCCGTGGGCGAGGGCCGGTAGATAGCCGCCCGGAGAGCCGGCCCCGGTTCCCGGTCTTCCGGGACCTGAACCGGGCAGACTGCGGCGCACTCGCCACAGAGATCACAGGCCTGGGTGACCCG
>JBAZKX010000144.1:0-6078 GCA_041650575.1 Desulfobaccales bacterium | reverse complement strand
CGGCGCTGCACACCCACGGCATCAAGGTGGATTCCGCCAAGGAGGCCGCCCTGGCTTTGGCCCCCCTGGCCGGTCCCTGGGCCTCCACCCTCTTTGCCATCGGCCTGTTAAACGCCTCGCTATTTTCGGCCTCGATCCTGCCCCTGTCCACCGCTTATTTCATCTGTGAGGCCTTCGGCATCGAGGCGGGCATCGACAAGTCCTGGGGAGAAGCCCCGGCTTTTTACTGGCTGTACACCATCTTGATCATTATCGGCGCGGGCTTCATCCTGATCCCCAACATTCCCCTGATCAAGGTGATGTTCTGGTCCCAGGTGCTGAACGGCGTCATGCTGCCGTTCGTGCTCATTTTCATGCTCAAATTGATCAACAACCGGGACTTGATGGGAGATTACGTCAATTCCCGGACCTTCAATATCATTGCCTGGGTCACCACGGTGATCATGATCGCTCTGACCCTGTTGATGGTGGCGACTTCTCTTCTTCAACCGTAGAAACCGTCTCGTAGGGCGGCCTACCGCCGCCCCTGCCGGGATGCCGCGCCGGCCTTCTCTCCTTTCCGGCGGCTTGTTCCCTTGCCCCCTGGAGAATTGATGCTTAATTTTGCTACTTAAATACGGACCGCAAACTACAGCGCGATAACCCGGCGCGGGAAAACGTCCGGGCAATAGCGGCTCCACTTGCTTCCGGAGCAGAAAAGGACTGGCCTATGAAAATCTTTATGACCGGCGGGACGGGCTTTGTGGGCACCTACCTGTCTCAAGAACTGGCGCGGCAGGAGCACACCATCACCATCCTCACCCGGAGGGCCAAGCCCCCCACCCCGGCCCAGCCCGGCATCAGCTACCTGACCGGGAACCCCACCCAAGACGGGCCCTGGATGGCCGCAGTGCCGGAGCACGACTGGATCATCAACCTGGCGGGGGCTTCCATCTTCGAACGTTGGACCGAGGCCAAAAAGAAAGAAATCTTCGAGAGCCGGGTACGCACCACCCGCAACCTGGTGACGGCCCTGGCCGCAGGGGACCGGCGGCAGTTCCTCTGCAGCACCTCCGCCGTGGGCTTTTACGGACCCCGGGGGGAGGAAGAACTCACCGAAGACTCCCCGCCGCAGGATGGGTTCTTGGGTGAACTGGCCCGGCTGTGGGAAGGCGAAGCCATGCGGGCGCAAGAACTGGGGGTACGGGTGGTGATCACCCGGTTCGGCATCGTCCTGGGGAAGGACGGCGGGGCCCTGGGGCAGATGGCGCCCATGTTCAGGCGGTTCCTGGGCGGGCCTTTGGGTTCGGGCCAGCAGTGGTTCTCGTGGATCCACCGCCAGGACCACGCCCGGGCCTATGACTTCATCCTGGCGCACCCCGAGATCACCGGCCCGGTGAATTTCACCGCGCCCCACCCGGTGCGCAATGAGGACCTGACGAAGGCCCTGGCCCGGGTGCTGCACCGCCCCGCGGTGTTCAAGGCCCCGGCCTTCATGCTGCGCCTGATGCTGGGGGAATTTGCCGAGACCCTGCTCACCGGCCAGAAGGTCTTGCCCAAGCGCCTGTTGGACGCGGGCTTTAAATTCAAGTTCCCGTTCATCGAGGTGGCGTTGAAGGACCTGTTGAGTTAAAGGGTAAAAAGGAAAAAAGGCGAAAAGGGGAAAAGGAAAATACCAAACATGGCCTCCCCGTCGCGGGCCCTATAGGGGTTGTGATCAGGAGTTTGGAAAGAACAAAGGCGAAACAGTTATCCCTTTTCGCCTTTTGCCCTTTTACCCTTTTCGACTATCTTTTTACTGCTTCTTGGCTATCAAGATACTCGCATCCATCCCGGAAGGCATGAATTCCGGCGCGGTCAGGCCCGCTTCCTTCATCCATTCCGCGACTTCACCAAGGGTATAGGCCCGGCCCCGGGGGGTGACGGCCAGCATGTGCACCCCGAACATGGCCGGACCCGTGGGGCTGGCGCCGTCGGCATTGAGATAAAAGTCCTGGATGGCCAGGGTGCCGCCGGTATTTAGGGCCGCCGCGGCCTTGCCAATGAGGAACTTGCACTGGGCCTCGTTATGGCTATGGAGAATCTGGGAAATCCAGACGAAATCATAGCCGGAGCCGATGTCATCCTTGAGGAAATTGCCCGGCAGGGTGTTCACCCGGTCCGTGAGGCCGCTGGCGGCGATTTTTTCCTTGGCGATTTCAATGGGCATGGGCAGGTCGAAGACCGTGGCTTGAAGCTCGGGGTTGGCCTGGGCAAAAGTGATGGCATAAGTGGCCGGGCCGCCGCCCAGGTCCAGGAGCCGGCGCACTCCCCCCAGGTCCAGCTTGGCCGCCACGCTGGGGGCCAGATCCCGGGCGATGGCGTGCATCCCCAGGATGAAGGCCCGGACCTCGCCTTCGTCCCGTTGAGGCCGGGCGTCCACCCATTTTTCCGGATCCTCCGCCGGCCGCCCTACCAGGATGGTCTCCCGGAGGTCTTCCCAGCCCCGCTTCCAGGTGTGCTCCATGTGCTTGATGATGGCTCCCCGGTAGTTGTCCCTGTCCTGCACCAGAAAGCGGGAGGCCAACTCGCTGTTCCGGAAGTAATCCACGCCCTTGACCAGAAGCCCCAGGGCCGCCAGGCCGTTCAGGAAGATGCCAGTGGCCCGGGCGTCGGCCTGGAGCCAGGCCGCGGCCTCCACCGCGCTCTTCGGTTCTTCCAGAAAATCGAACAGTTCCAGGTCCACGGCCACCATGAGCATCTTGGCGGCCTGGAACCCCCGGCCCATAGCCATGAGTTGATCGAATCCGCCTTCAGGGTCTAAAGCCATGGTTTTCATCCTCTCTCGTCATTAAGATAGGTTAGCTAACATTGAATTTCCAGGCCGAGCCTGGCTCATTTTTTCTCCGGCGCCCGATCCTCGGGTGCCTCAAACCGCCTGATCCACCGGTACACCGTTTCCCGGTAATACCCGAGCACCGCCACGAGCCCCAGGCATAATCCCAGGATGACCAGGGTGCTGTAATAATCTCCCTTATAAACCTTGGCCCCCTGGAGGGTCAGGAGCAGGGTGCCGGGAATTCTGCCCACCGTGCAGATCAGCAGGAAGAGTTTGAGGGGCATGCGGCTCAAGCCCAGGATGAAGCAGAGGTAATCCTTGGGAAACCCGGGGAGGATGAAGAGCACAAACGAGATCAAGGCGCCCTGGCGCTCCATCAGGAAGTCGAATTTTTCGAGAACCGGCGCCGGAATCCAGCGGGCCACGTAATGCTTCTCCAGCCACCGGGCGATGAGAAACGCCCCCGCCGAGCCGAGGGCCAGACCGATGGTGGAGTAGAGAAGCCCCAGGGGCGCGCCGAACAGGTAACCGCCGAGGAAGCCGGTGGCTTCCCCGGGAATGGGGGCAAAGACCACCTGCAGGGACTGGATCAGGATAAAGAAAAAAGGCGCCAGGGGCCCCGCGGCCTTCAGCTTGGCCTTAACCCAAGCCTTGTCAGTGCAGAGGCCGGAGATATGGCACACCTGGCCCCAGAGGAAGGTGCGGTAATGGAAAGCCCAAAACGCCAGCCCCAGGATCGCCAGGAGGCCCACCAGACCCCAGAGCGCGGTCCTGCTCTTCCACCAGGCTATCTCCGGTTGTTCCAGCGCCATCCCGGCCTCCGGGACCTGTTTGAGGTTCGGACTAGTCATCGACCCAACCATGACCGTGAAATATGCGGAGAGCTTCCGCCGGGGGGCTAATCATCTTCCGGGTACCATCGTCCCACCCAGTGATACAGAGCTTGCCGGTGCCGGTAGAGCAGCGCGGCCAGCGCCACATACAGGGCTATCAATCCCAGGGTGATGCCGTAGTTACCTTCGTAGACCTGGGCTCCCTGGAGGGTCAGAAGCAGAGTGCTGGGGATGCGGATAGTGGTGATAACTATCAGGAAAAACCACAGGGACATGCGGGTCAGGCCAAGCATGTAGCAGATAATATCCTTGGGAAAACCAGGGACTATGAAGAGGAGGAAGGCCGCCAGGGTCCCCTCCCGTTTCATGTGCCTGCGGTAACGTTTCATGGTGTCAGGATGGGCAAACCGGGCGACATATGTCCCTTCCAGCCAGCGTGCCATCAGAAAGGCCAGCAGCGCTCCTAAGGAGAGGCCCAAGGTGGAGTACAGCAGTCCCAAAGGCAGACCGAAGATATACCCGCCGACGATCTCCACGGGCAGGAACGACAGCATCAAAAGCACCTGCGAGGCCTGGAGCGCGATGAAAAGCAGAGGCCCCCAAGAACCGGCGGAGTCGATGACGGCGCGCAGCCGCTCCTTGTTCAGGATCGCTTCGTAGAGCCGCTCCCGCACCGGGTCCAGGTAAATATACCCTACCAGCGCCAATATCCCCATGACAAAAATCATGGACGCGGCCAGAAAAAAGAGGTATTCGGCCCGGTCAGCCATGCCGGGCCTGGCCCCCAGCCAGGCAGCCAACTCGGAAAGGAGGCTCTCGGCTTCCAGTCTGGTGGCGACGGTTTTGGAACTGTCGGTCGGTTGCGGCGAATCCATGGGGTTTCCTGGCATCACGACCGCTGGGGCAAGCCTCAGGCTAGCCGCTCCAACGATCTCCCTGGCGGCTGCCCCGGCGGGCGAATTCCTCCCGGAGGCGCCCCAGGACCCGAGACTTATCCAGACACCAGGCCGGCGCCAGCAGTTCTTCGGGGTGGGGATCGCCGGTGAGCCGGTGAATCACCAGGTGAGGTGGCAGACGTTCGATGAAATCCACCACCAGGTTGACGTACCGGTCTTCCGTAAGGCAGACGTATTCCCCCGCCGCGTGCAGCCGGGCCAGCGCGGAATCCTTGACCACATAGAGGAGGTGGATTTTGACCCCCTGCAAGGGCAGCCGGCCCAGATAGGCGGCGGTGGCGGCCATTTCCTCGGGGCCTTCTCCCGGCAGCCCCAGGATGACGTGAGCTACCGCGGGGAGCCCCTGGGCCGCGGCCCGGCACACCGCCGCGGTAAAGCAAGCCACGTCGTGTCCCCGGTTGAGGCGTAAAAGCGTGGCGTCGTGCGCGGATTGCAGCCCCAACTCCAGCCACACCAGCCGGTCGCGGGCATACCCGGCCAGCAGGTCCAGGACCTCATCCGGCAGGCAATCCGGGCGGGTGCCGATGCTCAAGCCCACCACCTGGGGAAAGGCCAGGGCCGCGTCATAGATCTCCCGGAGTTTTTCCAAGGGCGCGTATGTATTGGAAAAGCTCTGAAAATAGGCGATGAACCTGGCCGCGCCGTAGCGCCGGCCCAGGCGGCTCATACCCTCCGCCATTTGGGTGGCGAGGCTCTGGCCCTGGACCCAGGCGCCGGTGCCGGACCCCCGGACATTGCAGTACAGGCAGCCCCCGGCGCCCACCCGGCCGTCCCGGTTGGGGCAGGTCAGCCCGGCATCCAGGGTGATTTTCTGCACCCGCTCCCCGAACCGCTGCCGCAGGTAGGAGTTGAGGTCCCGGTAAGGCAGAACCGCGGCCATCAGGCCAAATCCCCCCAGGCGTACTGCACCAGGGTGATGGCGGCCAGCGCCGCGGTGGCCACTTTGAGGCGGCGGGGTCCCAGGCTCACCACCGTAAAGCCCGCTTGCCGAGCCTGATCCGCTTCGGCGGCGGAAAAGCCGCCTTCCGGCCCGATGATCATCCTGACGTCCTGGGGCCGGGGCCGCCCGAGAACCGCTTTAAGGCCCCCGCTCCGGGCCTCTTCCCAGAAGATGAGCTTAACTTCCTCGGACCCGTTAAGCGCCGCGGCAAAATCGCCAGCGGGCTCGAGGTGGGGCAGAAAAGAGCGCTGGCAGGATTTGAGGCTCTCCCGGGCCAGGCGCTGCCAGCGATTCCGGCGCCGCGTCAGGCGCTCCGGGGAAAGCCGTTCCGAGCGTTCGGACGAAAAAGGAAAAATCCGCGCCACCCCCATCTCGGTGGCCTGGCGGATGACCTCATCCGCGGCTTCCCCCTTGGCCAGACCGATCCCCAACGTGAGGGGCAGGGGCGACTCCCCCCAGGGCGGGAGCTTCTCGAGGATGTGCAGTCTGGCCCCCTGGGCGTCCAGGCCGGTCACCCGGGCGGCAAAGGTGCCACCCTCTCCGTCGCAGACC
>JBAZKX010000143.1:0-6081 GCA_041650575.1 Desulfobaccales bacterium | reverse complement strand
GGACCCGGCGCCCTGGTCTTCATCGCCTTAACCAGCCTCCTGATTCGCTTCATGTCCACCCGGTTCACCGAGATCGGCGAAATCCTGGAACGTCATGACCTGATCGGCGGCGGGGTCTATTCTTTTTCTTATATGGTCCTGGGACCGGTGGTCTCTTTTGTGGCCGTCGCCTCCATCATGGTGGCTTACACCATCACCGCCTGTATCTCCGCGGTGAGTGCGGTGGCCAACGCCATCTCGTTCACTCCTTACGCCCGGTCGGCACTCCTCCCGATGTTATTTTCCCTGGGGATTCTCTGGCTGGTCGCGGGACTGAATATTGCCGGCATCAAAGCCAATATCCGCTTTACCTTCGGGATCTTCATCCTCGCCGCCATTGTCATTTTGAATCTGATCGTCTCCGGCCTGGTGGACTTTGGGAGATTAGGGGCGCAGCCCCGGCTGGACGCGGCGGTCGCCGGCGCCTGGGGCGCCATGCAACAGGGCTCACTACTGGACCATTACGGCACTTTTGTCTCCCATATTGCTTTTTGTATTCTGGCTTATTCCGGGATTGAGTCGGTGATCCAGACCGCGGGCCTGGTAAGGAGCTGGAAGGATATTCATAAGGCCTATTGGTTCCTGGCCCTCACGGTGGGGATAGTCACGCCGGTCGTCACCGTCTTGGCCCTGACCGCGCCCATTGATTTCCCGCAGCACGAAATGGACCTCATCCCCCATTATGCCGCGATCTTGAACGGGCAGGGCTTCGCGGTCCTGGTGGCCACCCTGGCCGCCTTCACTCTGACCATGGCGGTCAACACCGCGTTTGTGGCGTCCAGCGAACTTTTGGAACGGGTGGCCCAGCGGTATCGATTTAACTGGCTCGTGGCCACCAATCGCCGGGACTCCCTCTATCGGATTCATCTGATGAACGCCGTCTTTTTTTCGTCGATTATTATCATCACCGGGGCCCGGCAGGCCTTGCTGGCGGATATGTACGCCATCGGCCTTCTGGCCAGCTTCTGCATCAACATGGGTTGCCTGCTCATTTACCGCTATCGCATGGGCACCACCGAAATCCTGTATCACACCGGTCGTCTCGGCACCCTGGTCTTGTGGCTCATTTTGGTCAGCTGCTTTGTCTTCCTGGCGGCCGTAAAGGTCCAAGGCACCGTGTTATGGGCCTCGGTCACCGCGCTGGTGTTGATTGCCGGCTTGCTGGTAGCCCGGCGGCGAGCCCCGGAAATCCAGGCCATGGCCCAGGCCGACGCGGTGGAGGATATGGTCGCCTATTTGAAGGGGTTCAGAACCGAAGCGGTGTATATCTTTTTCCGCCGGGCGGAAGAGCCGAAATACGGCATGGAAGAAAAGGCCCCGGGCCGGGAAAGGTTGCAGCGCGGGGTTAATGAAAAAAATAGCGTCTATATCACTTTTTTTTCACCCCGGGCCGGCCTTCCCCCCAAAGCGGCTCCCAATCACTTCCGTTTTCCCCTGGGGCCCTTAAGCCTCTATCATGAGATCATCGGCATCTTAGAGCTGATAGAGTCTGAATTTGCCGACCGCCGGGTGGTGGTGAATATCGGCTGGCCGCTGTCTTCCTGGTTGGACCGCCTCTCCATCACGATTATGTATATCAATATCATGCGGTTGCCCCGCCGGTTCCCCGAGTTTGAATTCATCATGCGCTACGTCACCAAGGTCCCCATGGCCGAAAAGCAGGCGCCAGCCCCAAGACCCGCCCGGAAAAAGCCAAAGCCCACCGACTCTGCACCGTCTTCTCCAACTCCCCCATAATCCCGGTTATACCAGCCATAGCCCCATGTTTCTTCCACCGCCCGATCTCAATTTCTGGAGGGCCCAGCACTTATACCCAGCCCGTAGAGACGCATCTGCGTGTGCCTCCTAAATCGAGGGCGGACACCTAGCCCTACATAAAGCCAAATTACCTCTATGAGTGCAACTCAGGTATAAGCGGAAGATTTAAGGCGAAGGGAAATTTCCCCCCTTTTCTAAAGAGGGGTCGGGGCAGGCGTGTCCGGCAGAGATTGTGCGTGAGCGGTGGCAGATTGAAAACGCCAAATGGAGCCGCAGGGTTTTGGCAGGGCCGGCACCGTCTGAAACCAATGGCAGCAAAAACCCCCTCTCCCCTGGGAGGGTGTTTGGACCGGAGAGAAGGGTAACAAACGTTCGGGGACATAGGTAACACTTTTTTTCTCTTTATAAACGTCTTTTGTTTTTTAAATCTATTTTGGTGATGCGTTGACTACAGAAAACCACTTCCCAGACCCCATCGGTGCGGGTGGGGCGCAGGGCCACGAGCTCGCCCCGGAAGGCTCGGCCCAGGTGAAAGTCTTGGCCCCGGAAGCTGATCCAGCCCTCCGCCTGCACCTTGCGCACTTGGTCGCCGGGGCCATAGACGATGGGCGGCAAGGTCTCCGGAAAACTCCGGGGGCTCACCCGGTAGCGGCTAGCGGGCACGGCCAGGTCCAGGGCTTCATGGGGCCGCTCCAGGTTGTAGACCAGACGCCAGGCATCAAACCGCGGTTGACACTGGGGCAACTCCAGTCCCTGGCAATAGGTCAGGACCTCCGCCTTCAGGGTGCGATGGAACCGCTCATCTTTGCCCAGGGTCTGGGGATGGTACGGTCGGGCATGGGTCACACCCAAGCCCAGGCGCAGCAACCATACGGTCAGGGGCGTATAGGGATGCTCCCAGTCCGCCCCCCAGGGCGAACCATTATCCACCAGGATTCTCCGAGGCAGACCGTAGCGGCGGAAGATCCTGGTCAAACGCCCCTTCACCGTGCCGGTCCGCTCATCGGCACAGGCCTCCAGCCCCAGGGCATAACGGGAGTGGTCGTCCAGCACCGTCAGGGGATGGCAGCGCCCCTGGGCCGCGGCAAAATGGCCCTTGAAGTCCATCTGCCACAGCTCATTGGGGGCAGCCGCTTCGAACCGCTGCCAGGCTCGGTGCTTCTGCGACTCCCTCGCGTCAACCTTGCCATGGCGGCGCAAAATGGCGGTGATGGTACTGGCGGCCGGAACGGCCACCCATCCCAAGGCCTGCAACCGGGCCCGAATTTTCCGCCCGCCCCAGGCCGGATGAGCTTCCCGGACCCGCAGCACCGCCTCCTCCAAGACCGGCGGCGTCGCCCCGGGGCTGGCCCGGGGCCGACGGCAGCGGTCCTGAAGACCCGCCTCTCCTTGCCCCAGGAACCGGGCGAGCCACTTGTAGCCGGTCTTGCGGCTGATGTTAAAGCCCTGACACAGGCGAGCCAGGTTGGCCCCGTCTACCATGGCCAATTTGATAAACTCTTTTCGCTGAGACATGAGGGTAACCTGCAACCACGGCATGACCGACCTCCAAAGAGACGATCCGCCATTATACTGTTACCCATGTCTCCGAACACATGTTACCCATGTCCCCGGTCTATACAGGAGGGGAAAGGGTGGGGGTGAGGGGTGGCTTCGTTGGCTGATCTTTTTATTTACTCTCGCCCCGGTGCGCCGCGATGACGATCAGGGCGCAGGCTTCGGCGTCAGACGCGGCATAATGGTGTTTCAGGGTAATGCCCAGGTGATCGCAGACGTGGTGCAGCTTGGTGGGACGGAGGTTCCAGGTCTGGCGGGCCAGTTTCACTGTGCAACGAAAAGGAATTTTGGGTGGCTCCAGCCCCGCCGCGGCGCAGCAGGCCTGCAACACCGACCGGTCGAAGGAGGCGTTATGGGCCGCCAGAAAATCCACCTCCGCCAGGATCGGTCCCAAATCGGGCCATAATTCGCCGAAAGTCCGCTCCTGGGCGACGTCCTGCCAGGTAATGCCGTGGATATGGGTAAAGGCGAACCTCCGGCGCGGCGGCCGGATGAGATGGTAAGCCCGCTGCACGATCCGGTGGTTTTCGACCCGCGCGATGCCCACCGCGCAGGCGCTGTCGGGGCAATAATCCGCGGTCTCAAAGTCGATGGCCGCAAAGGTCGGCCCCTGGGCCAGCTTGCCGAGCCGCTTGGCTAGCGTGGCCTTGCGGCCCGTGGCTGCCACCCCGCAGGCCTCGCACACCCTCCGCAGTTCGGCTTCACTCAGAAAAGGCAGCAAGCTCTCAGCCGCAATCGACTCCTGGCCCAGGAGATGCCGCACCATCGTCTCCTTGCTGCGGGATGTGACCTCCAGGTCCAGAGAGCCGCAGACTTCCTGCAGCGCTTCGAGACTTAAAAGAGCCAGAATGGCTGATTTAACCGGCATGTCTCACCCGGATGTCAAAAGTCAAAAGCACTATGAAGAACGATCTTACCACCAAATATTACTCCCGGCAAATCCGCCCTGGGTTTCATGAAGGCAATGACGAAATCCAAAAAATCTATTAAAGGACTATCCATGAGGGAAGCTGAGATCACTGTTTTGCAGATCTCGGGCTAGCCAATTTCTGGAAAGCGTCAAATTGCTCCGATTTGCCTATAACTGCGACCAAATCTCCTGGAATAAAAGAGAAATCAGGGCCTGGATTAGGGCTGAGTGTCCCCTGTCTCACTACCCCGACCACCGAGGCCCCGGTGCGGGTGCGAATGCCAAGCTCCCCAATGGTGCGGCCATTGAGGGGGCTCTCCTGGTCTAAGGTGAGCCAGTTCAATTCCAGCAGACTTCCGGCGCTCCGGAGCAGAGCAATTCTCTGATATCCATCATGATTCCCGTGAAACGGAGTGTACAACTCTCGGCGTATCGTATCTGTGTACCTGATTATCTCAGTCGCGGGCACCTGCAAGTGCAGCAATGCCTGCCGGGTCATTTCAAGGCCGGCCTCGAATTCGGGTTGGACCACTTGCTTTGCGCCTCTTTCGTACAAAGCTCTCATAAGCTCCACCCCTTCGGCCCGGGCCAGAATGTCCAAAGACGGTTTAAGCTGCTTGGCTTGCAGGACAATGGATTGGGCCACCACGATGGCGGGGATGGTAACCAAAAGCAGGCAAGCCTTGTTAATCTGAGCGGCTTCCAAAACGATTTTTTGGCTGGCATCGCCGTATATCACGGGAAATCCTGCCAATCTGGCTTGGTCAACCCTGAAATGATCCAATTCGATGAGCACAAAGGAGAGCTTTAGATATTGCAGCACTTGAGCCACATGCTGGCCGATCCGCCCCCCGCCCGCAATTACCACATGATCGTGTAATCCAGATTCGGGCAAATTTATGGCCAGAAGAGGTTCGTGTCTAAACCAGCGTTTGTGAAGGGAATAGAGCGGCGCCGTCAGACCGGAGACCAGAGGAGTGAGCATCATGCTGATGATGGCCGTGCTGAGCACCAATGAATACATTTCCAGCGAAATTGATTCGGTGGCCAGCCCTGTCCGGGCCAGCACGAAGGAAAACTCGCCTATTTGAAAGAGCCCCAGGCCAACAGCCAGGGGAACGACGTTGCCGTACCTGAATAGACGGGTCAAGGTGGCAAAGATCAACCCCTTTCCGAGAGCAACCAGGCATACCAGCAACAGGATAGTGTCCCAATTCTTTAATAAAAACGCGGGGTCCAGGAGCATCCCTATGGAAGTGAAGAACAACAGGCCGAAAAGATCTCGCAGCGGAATGATATCGCTCAAAGCCTGATGGCTATAGTCCGACTCGCTTAAGATCATGCCGGCGACAAAGGCTCCAAGAGCGAAAGAAAGTCCAGACAGGTAGGTGGCATAACCAACTCCCAGGCCAATGGCGGTGATTGCCAATATAAACAACTCCCGAGAGTTCCACCTGGCAATGTAGGTCATCAAACGGGGAAGAACTCGCGTCCCCAAAAGGATCATCAGGGTAAGAAAGAGGGCCGCCTTTAAGGCCGCCAGGCCCAAAAGCGGTAACCCCGCTTTGGGATTACTTAACTGGGGCAAAATGATCATCAGCGGCACCACCGCCAGATCCTGAACCATGAGCATCCCGATCATCACCCGGCTGGAAAGCGTGCCCAGAAAGCCTTGATTCATAAGGGTTTTCAGAATGACCATGGTGCTGGACAGCGAGACCAATGATCCCAGCCAGACGGAAGGGATCCATCCCCAACCCAACCAGTGCCCCAGCGCGATACCGTAAATGATGGTCAAAAGCATTTGCAGGGGAGTG